>NZ_JBOHCV010000285.1:0-9970 GCF_050698815.1 Streptomyces sp. | reverse complement strand
GTCCCGGATGCTCAAGCCCGCCGCGGGTTCGGTCATGCTGGACGGCGCCGACATCAGCGGCATGCCGGCCAAGAAGCTGGCACG
The DNA here is from genome assembly GCF_050698815.1 of Streptomyces sp. Lineage (GTDB taxonomy): Bacteria > Actinomycetota > Actinomycetes > Streptomycetales > Streptomycetaceae > Streptomyces. The sequence goes on along the minus strand of NZ_JBOHCV010000285.1, from coordinate 9,886 downwards.
TACGCTCGGGCTGCTGCCCCAGTCGTCCATCGCGCCGGACGGGATCACCGTCGCCGACCTGGTGGCACGCGGTCGCTATCCGCACCAGGGTCTGCTGCGGCAGTGGTCGCGCGAGGACGAACAGGTCGTACACGAGTCCATGACGGCGACCGCGGTACTTGATCTGGCCGACCGCTTCGTCGACGAACTCTCCGGCGGGCAGCGGCAGCGCGTATGGATCGCGATGGCCCTGGCACAGCAGACGCAGCTGCTGCTCCTGGACGAGCCGACGACGTACCTCGACATTGCGCACCAGATCGAGGTGCTCGACCTGTGTGCCGGGCTGCACGAGGAGCAGGGGCGCACGCTGGTGGCGGTGCTGCACGACCTCAACCACGCGGCGCGCTACGCCACACATCTGATCGCGATGCGCGACGGTCAGGTGGTGGCGCAGGGCGCCCCCGGCGACATCGTCACGGCGCAGCTGGTGGAGGAGGTCTTCGGCATGCCCTGCAGGGTGATCGAGGACCCGGAGTCGGGCACGCCGCTGGTTGTGCCCGCCGCGCGGGAGCGTACGCGGGCGGCGCGGACCGGATGAGCCGCGCGGGCACGGGCGGGAGCCGGGGCGCAGGTCGGAAGCGGTAGCGTCAGGGGCATGAGCGAGCCGATGCCGGGTGCAGTTCCGGCGCAGCAGGACGGGGGCCGCCCCGCGGACCCCGCAGACCCCTCAGAACCGGGGGAATCCGCAGGGGCCAGGACGACGCCACCGGCGGGGCACGGGGCGTACGCAGAGCACAGCGGCCGGCCGGAGACCGAGCCGGAGCCGGAATCAGAGCCGGAGCCGGAGCCGGAATCCGAACTGGAGCCGGAGCCCGAGCTGGAGCCCGAGCCCGTGTACGAGCCTGATCCGGACGACGGCCCCCAGCCGCTCGGCCTGCACATCGAGCCAACCGGACACGCGCCTGTGGACGCCCAGTTGAGGCGCCTGGAGGACGCCGACCATCTCGCGGTTTCAGGCCATCTGGAGGTGTACGAGGACGTGCACCGGGGACTTCGTGACACGCTGACCGCCCTGGACCGTCCCGCCCCCGGCCCCCGGGCGCCGGAACATCCCCACCCCGGGAGCTGATCCGTGCCGCGACGCCGACTCGACGCGGAGCTGGTGCGCCGCAAGCTGGCCCGTTCGCGCGAGCACGCCAGTCAGCTCATCGCCGCGGGACGGGTGACCGTCGGCGGGAACACCGCCGCCAAGCCCGCCACGCAGGTGGAGACAAGCGCCGCCGTCGTGGTCCGCGAGGACGACGGCGACCCCGGTTACGTCTCACGGGGCGGCCACAAACTCGCGGGCGCGCTGGCGGCGTTCGTGCCGCTCGGCCTGCGCATCGAGGGGCGGCGCGCCCTGGACGCGGGGGCCTCGACGGGCGGGTTCACGGATGTGCTGCTGCGCGCGGGCGCGGGACACGTCGTGGCCGTCGACGTGGGATACGGGCAGCTCGCCTGGTCCCTCCAGAGCGACGCCCGCGTCACCGTCAAGGACCGTACGAACGTACGCGAGTTGACGCTGGAGGACGTGAACGGTGAACCGGTCGGTCTCATTGTGGGCGACCTCTCCTTCATCCCCTTGGGGCTCGTGCTGCCCGCCCTCGTTCGGTGCGCCGCGCCCGACGCCGACCTCGTGCTCATGGTCAAGCCGCAGTTCGAGGTCGGCAGGGAACGGCTCGGCAGTGGAGGCGTGGTGCGCAGCGCCGAACTGCGCGCCGGAGCTGTCAGTACGGTCGCCGCGCAGGCAGCCGCACTCGGCCTCGGGACGATGGGGGTGACGGCGAGTCCGTTGCCGGGGCCGTCAGGCAATGTCGAGTACTTTCTGTGGCTGCGCGCCGGTGCACCCGAGATCGACCCGGCCGCTGTCGAGCAAGCTGTGGCGGAGGGCCCCGAATGACGACACCCAGTGGCGCACGTACCGTCTTCCTGCTCGCCCACACCGGCCGTCCCGCCGCCCTGCGCAGCGCCGAACTGGTCGTACAGGGGCTGCTGCGCAACGGCATCGGGGTACGGGTGCTGGAGGACGAGGCCACCGACCTGCCGCTGCCGGCTTCGGTCCGTACGGTCACGGGCACGCCGGACGCGGTCGAGGGCTGCGAACTGATCGTCGTGCTCGGGGGCGACGGAACGCTGCTGCGCGGCGCGGAGTTCGCGCGTGCCTCGGGCGTACCTCTGCTCGGAGTCAACCTGGGCCGGGTCGGCTTCCTCGCCGAAGCGGAGCGGGATGATCTGGACGAGGTCGTCCACCGGGTGGTGACCCGCGGTTACGAGGTGGAGGAGCGGATGACGCTCGACGTCCTCGTACGCAACGACGGGCGGATCGTGCACCGCGACTGGGCCATCAACGAGGCGTCCGTGGAAAAGGCCTCACGTGAGCGGATGCTGGAGGTCGTCACCGAGGTCGACAACCGGCCCGTCTCCCGCTTCGGCGGCGACGGCGTGGTCTGCGCCACGCCCACCGGCTCCACCGCCTACGCCTTCTCGGCCGGCGGACCCGTGGTCTGGCCGGAGGTGGAGGCGCTGCTGATGGTGCCCATCAGTGCGCACGCCCTGTTCGCCAAACCCCTGGTGACGGCGCCCGATTCGGTGCTCGCGGTGGAGGTGCAGCCGGAGACGCCCAATGGTGTGATCTGGTGCGACGGACGGCGCAGCGTCGAACTCCCGGCGGGAGCACGGGTGGAGGTGCGGCGCGGTTCCGTTCCGGTCCGGCTGGCGCGGTTGCACCACGCCTCGTTCACGGACCGGCTGGTCGCCAAGTTCGCGCTGCCGGTGGCGGGCTGGCGCGGAGCACCGCGCTGACGGGTGCCGTTCGCGGCGGCGCGGAACCGGCCGCTGTCGGTACGGTGACGGTCACCTTCCGTGACGATCCGGCGGCCGTTCCCGTGCATGCCCCGGTCGGCGGCCGGTCCCGCGCCGGGTGGGCTGCTCGTGGGCTCCGGGGACCAGGGGTGGGGGCACCCCGGGGGACTGCGTATGGTCGTACCCGTGTTGGAGGAGATGCGGATCAGGTCCCTGGGCGTCATCGACGACGCTGTCGTCGAGCTGTCCCCCGGCTTCACCGCGGTGACCGGTGAGACCGGAGCGGGCAAGACCATGGTCGTCACCAGCCTCGGGCTGCTGCTTGGCGGGCGCGCCGACGCCGCCCTGGTGCGGGTCGGCGCCAAGGCCGCCGTCGTCGAGGGCCGGATCGTCCTCCCGCCGGACTCGCCCGCGGCACACCGCGCGACGGAGGCTGGCGCCGAACTCGACGACGGGGCGCTGCTCGTCAGCCGTACGGTCTCCGCGGAGGGCCGGTCCCGCGCCCACGTCGGCGGCCGGTCCGCGCCCGTCGGGCTGCTCGCCGAGCTGAGTGACGACCTCGTCGCCGTGCACGGACAGACCGACCAGCAGGGGCTGTTGCGCCCCGCCCGGCAGCGGCAGGCCCTCGACCGGTTCGCCGGTGAGGCCGTGTCCGTGCCGCTCGCCGCCTGGTCCGCGGCCTACCAGCGGCTGCGCCGGGTCACCACCGCACTGGACGAGATCACCACCCTCGCCCGTGAACGGGCGCAGGAGGCCGATCTGCTCCGCTTCGGCCTGGAGGAGATCGCCGCCGCCGAACCACTGCCGGGCGAGGACGCCGACCTCGCCGCCGAGGCCGAACGGCTCGGCCACGCCGAGGCCCTCGCCGCCGCCGCCACCACCGCGCACGGCGCTCTCGCGGGCGACCCCGCCGACCCGGAGAGCGTGGACGCGGCGGCGCTGGTCTCGGCCGCGTACCGGGCCCTGGAGGCCGTACGGGCCCATGATCCCGCTCTTGCCACGCTCGCCGAGCGGCTGGGCGAGGTCACCATCCTGATGGGAGACGTGGCGGGTGAACTGGCCGGGTACGCCGACAACCTGGACGCCGACCCGCTGCGCCTCGCCGCCGTCGAGGAGCGGCGCGCGGCACTCGCCCAGCTCACCCGCAAGTACGGTGCGGACATCGGCGCCGTACTGGACTGGTCGGAGGTGAGCGCCGCCCGGCTCACCGAACTCGAGGGCGACGACGAGCGGATCGACGAGCTGACCGCCGAGCGCGCCGAGCTGCGCGACGAACTGACGGTACTGGCACAGCGGTTGACCGACGCCCGGGGGGACGCCGCGAAGCGGTTCGCCGACGCGGTCACGGAGGAGCTCGCCGAGCTGGCCATGCCGCACGCCCGGGTCTCCTTCGCCCTCAAGCGCGGCGACGCGGCCGACGAGAACTCCGGGCTCGAACTGGACGGGCGTGCCGTCGCGTTCGGGCCGCACGGCACCGACGAGGTCGAGCTGTTGCTCGCCCCGCATCCAGGTGCACAGCCACGCCCCATCGCCAAGGGCGCCTCCGGCGGTGAGCTCTCCCGTGTGATGCTCGCGGTCGAGGTCGTCTTCGCGGGCTCCGACCCGGTGCCGACCTACCTCTTCGACGAGGTCGACGCCGGCGTCGGCGGCAAGGCGGCCGTCGAGGTGGGGCGGCGGCTGGCTCGGCTGGCCCGGTCCGCCCAGGTCGTCGTCGTCACCCACCTGCCGCAGGTCGCCGCCTTCGCCGACCGGCACCTGGTGGTCGAGAAGACCGACGACGGTTCCGTCACCCACAGCGGTGTACAGGCGATGGAGGGTGAGGACCGGGTGCGGGAGCTGTCCCGGATGCTCGCCGGGCAGGAGGACTCGCAGCTGGCGCGGGCACACGCCGAGGAGCTGCTGGAGGCGGCCCAGGACGGCAGCTGAGCCGCCGCCCGTCCGGCAGGTCCGGCACAGGACCGACGATGTCACCCGAACGAGTGATCCCGGTACTGTGCGGGCGCGACGTGCCGCACCACTGCCCCACGCGGGGTGCCGGAGCACCGTCAGCGGCTGGCATGCTGGGCGCGGCCCCGGTCACCGGCCGCGTGCACCCGTACCGTGCGTACGTTCCCGGCCCGGCCCAGCCCAGCCCATGCCGTTCCCGTCCAGTCCCGTATCGTCCGTCACCGTCTGAGCAGGAGTTCGACCTGTCGTGAGCCGTCCCCCCACGCCGCCCCGGCCGCCCGTCGGCCGGCCGCCACCGCACGCCGTCCAGGTGCTGGACGGTGCGAACGCGGGCACCGGCGCGCATGTGCGGTCGCTCGCCGAGGGACTGGTCGCGCGCGGACTGCGGGTGACCGTCTGCGCGCCGCCCGGCGCGGAGCTGATGTACGGCTTCACCGGCGTCGGAGCCCACTTCGCGCCGGCCCCCGCGGGTACCGAGCCGGAGGCCGCCGGAGCGCTCCGGCGCGTCTGCGCCGACGCCGACCTGGTGCACGCGCACGGACTGCGGGCCGGCCTGCTGGCCCTCACCGCGCTCGCCCTCAGCGGGCGACGGCGCCACGTGCCGCTCGTCGTCACCTGGCACCACCGCGGGCACGCCCGGGGGGCGCGGGCGCGGCTCGTACGGTTCATGGAGCGACGGGTGGCGCGGGCCGCGACCGTCGTCCTCGGGGCGACCACGGACCTGGTCGACCGGGCCCGGCGGTGCGGGGCGCGGGACGCGCGGTTCGCGCCCGTCGTGCTGCCGGGACCGGCACGTGAGGAGCGCGCTGAGCCGACCGTCCCGGTGGCGGAGCGTGGCCGGCACAAGGCGCGGGCCGAAGTGGGCGCGATGGGCCGCCCGTTGGTCTTCTCCGTGGGCCGGCTGGACGCGCACCACGGGTACGGCACCGCCCTGACCGCCGCCCGCGCCTGGCGGCACCTGGACCCGTCGCCGCTGCTGGCCATCGCGGGGGAGGGTCCGGACCGCCCCGCGCTGCAGCGGCGCATCGACGCCGAGGCGCTGCCGGTGCGTCTGCTGGGACGTCGGGACGACGCCTTTCAGCTGCTGGCCGGGGCCGATGTCGCCCTGCTCTCCTCCCGTTGGGTGGGCCGTTCCCTGCTGGCGCAGGAGGCACTTCTCGAGGGAGTACCACTGATCGCCACCTCGGTTGGCGGAGTGCCGGAACTGGTGGGCGGCAGCGCCCTGTTGATCCCCTACGGCGACCCGGACGCGCTCGCCTCCTCCGTCACCGGCCTGCTCGCCGACCCGGATCGGCGCACCCGCCTCGCCTCCGCGGGCCGCGCCAGGGCGACGACGTGGCCGACCGCCGAGGCCACGGTGGCGCAAGTGCTGAGCGTCTACGACGAACTCACCGACGCCCGGCAGCGCTGACTCAGGTGGAGTCCCGGACGATCAGCCCGGCCGGTGTCACCACCGGTCCGGGCGGTGACGTGCCCGGAGTCAGGCCGAGGCGTCGCAGCAGCAACCCGGCCATCATGCGGCCCATGCCCTCGACGTCCTGACGGACCGTCGTCAGCGGCGGGTCGGCCCAGGCGGCCGGTTCCAGGTCGTCGTAGCCGACCACCGCGACGTCCGCCGGTTACCGGCGCCCGTGAGCGCGGAGGGTGCGCAGCGCCCCGGAGGCCATCAGGTCGTTGCCCGCGAACACCACGTACGGGACGCTGCATTGCGGCAGCAACCCCGGCGGGCCGTGCAACGAGACGACGGGCCTGGGCGGTTCGCGCCCCTGTGCCGGCACCTGCAAGACGGAGTACCACGAGTACGCGATGGAGCTGGACCGCAGCGGCGGCACCGAGGAGCTGCGCCGGTACGTCGACGGCGAGCAGTTCCACTCCGTCAAGGAGACCGCTGTGGACACCCGGACCTGGGCTGACGCCACCCACCACGGCCATTTCCTGCTGCTGAACCTGGCCATGGGCGGCGGCTTCCCCGACGGCGTCTCCGGACAGCGGACCCCCACCCCGGCCACTCAGCCGGGCGGCTCGCTCTCCGTCGACTACGTCTCCGTCGAAAGCACCGGAGGTGCCTCGAAGTGATCAGCCGAAGGTCTCTCATCCGCGGCGCCGCCGCGAGCGCCGTCGCCGTGCCGGCCGCCGGACTCAACACCCACCAGGCCGGTGGTGCCACCCGCGGCGGGCGGGCCCGGGCCGCCGGCCTGCCGCTGAAGATCGTCAACAACAGCGGGGAGTACGACAACACGTCCGTACACCTCTACATCGTCGGCAACGACGGCGCCAACCAGGTGCGTGTCACCCCGGAGGGCCGGCTGAAGCCCGTCGCGCTGGGCGACAACGGCGGCGACGGCTTCACCGACTACGCCATACCCCTGGCGGGCAGCGGCGAGACGACCCTCCAACTGCCGGAGATGTCCGGGCGGATCTACTTCTCGCTCGGCGGCAAGCTGAAGATCAGGGCGGTCGAGGACGGCGCCGGCAAGGCCGCCCTCGCCTATCCGGCGGGCTGGGTGGAATCCGACCCCAACTACGGGGTGCTGCACGACTGCGCAGAGTTCACCTACAAGTCCGGCGCCATTCCTCTGCTTCGGAGGGAATGCCCGCCTTCGGGCGGGGAGGGAATCCGATCCTGAGCCCTGCGGCGCGGAGTGCCGCGGCATCGCTTCGGAAAGCTCCGCCACGGTGCCGCACTCAGTCAGGCCGCTTTTGGTTCTCGATGTAGTCCTTGACCACTTGGAGGGGGGCGCCGCCGCAGCTTCCGGCGAAGTAGGAGCCGGACCAGAACCGGCCGTGCATGATGGCGCGGTTCACGCGGCCGGTGAACTCCTGCCGCAGCCGGCGGGAGCTGACCCCCTTGAGGGAGTTGACCAGGCTCGACAGGGCGGTCTTCGGCGGGTAGTGCACCAGCAGGTGCACATGGTCCTCTTCGCCGTTGAACTCGATCAGGTCCGCTTCGAAGTCCTCGCAGACCTTCCGCATGATCTCTTCGCAGCGCGTCAGCATGGCGTCATCGAAGACGTTCCGCCGGTACTTGGTGACGAACACCAAGTGTACGTGCAGGTCGTAGACGACGTGACGGCCGCGCCGTACGTCGGGATTCGGTTCCCAGCGTGGTGACATGCACCAATGATAGGATCGTGACTGTCCCGAGCCGAAGGGGGTGGGCCGGATGATCCGTGCGTACAAGTTCCTCATGCGGCCCACCGTCCGCCAGGCCCAGGCCCTGAGCGAGATACTGCGCGATCACTGCTCGCTCTACAACGGCGCGTTGCAGGAACGCCGCGACGCGTACCGCCACGTTTCGAAGACCAGCATCAAATACGGGATGCAATCCGCGCAGCTCAAGGACATTCGGGCATTCGATCCCGAGCGTCAGGGCCGATGGTCGTTCAGCTCACAGCAAGCGACGCTCAGACGTTTGGACAAGGCGTTCGCCGCATTCTTCCGCCGGGTCAAGTCCGGCGAGACGCCCGGATACCCGCGCTTCCGGGGGGTGAACTGGTTCGACACCGTGGAGTTCCCGAAGGACGGCGACGGCTGCCGCTGGGATGCCACCGCGCACGACCCGGTAACCCGCGTCCGGTTCCAAGGCGTGGGCTGCGTCAAGGTCCACCAGCACCGGCCCGTGGTCGGCAAGGTCAAGACGATCAGCGTCAAGCGCGAGGGCCGCAAGTGGTTCGTCGTGCTGACCGCCGAACAGGACCAGCCCGAACCGCTGCCCGCGACCGGCAGCGTGGTCGGGATCGACCTGGGCATAGCCAACTTCCTCGCCGACTCGGGCGGCGAGTTCGTCCCCAACCCGCGACACGGCCGCAGCAACGCCGCCAGGCTCCAAGCCGCACAACAGGCACTCTCGAAGTTCCCCCGCGTCCGGCGCGACAAGCGCACAGTGAACCACCGACGGGCCGTGGAGAAGGTCGCCAAGCTGCATGGCAAGGTCCGCCGCCAGCGGCTCGATCACGCACACAAGACCGCGCTTGCGCTGGTCCGTGAGCACGACTTCATCGCGCACGAAGACCTCAAGATCCGCAACATGGTGGGCACCGCCGCGCCCAAGCCCGACCTCGACCGACCGGGCGCGTTCCTGCCCAACGGGGCCGCCGCCAAGGCCGGACTCAACCGCTCGATAGCTGATGCCGGATGGGGGGTGTTCCTCGCGATCCTGCACGCCAAGGCTGAGAGTGCCGGACGGGAAGTGATCGCCGTGGACCCCCGCAACACCTCCCGGCGGTGCCCCGAATGCGGGCACACCGCCAAGGAGAACCGGCCCACCCAGGAGAAATTCCACTGCCAGGCGTGCGGCCACTCGGCGCACGCCGACACGGTGGGCGCCCTAAACGTTCTACGGGCCGGGCTGGTCCGTCGCGAAGCTCAACCCGCCTAGCGAGAAGCCACCCCGTTTTACGGGGTGGAGGAGTCACGGTCGACATGTTCAGCGTCCCGCTCGCCATCCACCTCAAGGGCGCCAAGGACCAGACGACCGGCACCCTGAAGCAGGGAGCGCGCGACGCGGTCTTCCAGGACATCGGCGGCGTCGAGGCGTTCTCCGGGCTGGTGATCGACGACAGGCGCGTCATCGCGCCGGGCCACGGGCTGGGGGCGGGGAAGTTCGCGGCGGACTACTTCGACGCGTACATCGACGAGGCGTGGAGCACCTACTCGGGGAAGGACCTGACCGTCACCACCAACGCCGGCAGGTTCACCGGACGGGTCAGCGGCGACACCCTCGCCTTCACCGGGCCCGGCGAAGTCTCCTTCCAGAAGCCCAGCACGAAGGACGTGCTCTTCTGCGACGGCAACCTCGCCGCGCCCAACTACGGCACCACCGGACCCGTCGCCGCGATACTGGGCGCCGCCTTCAACCGGACCACGCTCGTCCCGTCCGCGGACCAGCCCACGACCGACCCCGCCGGCTTCTACCAGGGAGACGTCACCCACTACTACGCCAAGGCCATGCACGCGGCCACCGAGGACGGCAAGGCGTACGGCTTCGCCTTCGACGACGTCGCCGACTTCGCCTCCTACATCCAGGACACCGCAGCCGCCGAGATCACCCTGACGCTTACCGAATTCTGAGCGGGCCGAGCGGACGCCGCCCGCGCACGTACCCGACGCCGGGTACGTG
>NZ_JBOHCV010000284.1:0-4383 GCF_050698815.1 Streptomyces sp. | reverse complement strand
GGGCGAGGGCGACCGGCACGGTCTCGGCGGCGGCGATGCCGTAGCTGTAGATGTGGTCGACGATCTCGTGTTCCAGCACCGGCACCAGCGCGAAGGCGTTGCCGGGCAGCCCCGGGCGGTCGGCGGCCGCGCGGCGGGCGAGCCGCACGGCGTGCCGGGCGTTGCGGCGGATCTCGGTGCCCGAGGGGAGCTGCGAAAGGGCCGCCGCCACGCAGGCCTCCACGTCCGCCCCGCCCAGCGCCTCGGCCACGGCCGCCGCCATGGCGCGGGCGCCGTGCACGCCGTCACCGTCCTGGGTGTAGCGGGCGTCGCATTCCGCCAGCTGGGCCGCCGCGGCCGGGTTTCCCGGATGCACGGTGGCCAGCACCGCCGCCCGTACGCAGGCGGCGTCGTCGAAGAAGTGCGGGTTGTCGTGGCCGGTGGCGGGTGGCCGCAGGCCCGTCGCGAGGTTCCCCAGCCCCGCCCGTACGGAGATGCGGGCGCGCATCGGCAGCACGGCCGACTCCACCTCGGGGGCCCGTACCGCGGCGGCGGCGACCTCGCTGGCCAGCTCGTTCCAGGCCAGATCGACCGCGGCCCGCATCCGCCGGTCCCGGCCCAGGTCGCTCAGCAGCGCCCCCGCCGCGGTGAGCACCGACTGGGCGGTGAAGGCGGCCCACTCGGCGTCGTCGGAGGGGCCCAGCCGCAGTGGCTCGGGCGGCTGGTTCAGGGCGATGGGCACCGGCAGCGTGGTGGTGGCGTTCTGCTCGGCGAAGGTGTCCAGTTCGCGGGTCAGCCGCCGCGTCCACTCCGGCATCCGCGACGCGCGGTGCCGGGCGGCCGGCCAGCCGGCGGCGTCACCGGCGGCGATTCCCAGCAGCAGCCCCTCGATGCGGCGCGGGTCACCGGTGGCCTCGCCGTCGTCCGCCGGTTCGCTCGCGTCGCGTTCGTGTCCGGCGGGTGGGGTGTCCACCGTGCTCATGAGGCCGCCCGTCCGTTCCCGTGCGGGGTGAGCAGGTCGGCGATGTCCAGGACGTGGTAGCCCGCCATCGAGGGCAGACAGCTGCCGCGTACGGGCCCGATGACCGCCGCCCACTCCTCCGGCACGGCCGGCGCACCGCCGAGCGCCCCGGCCAGCGCGCCGGCCACGGCCGCCGTGGTGTCGGCGTCGCGGCCCATGTTGACGGCGGTCAGCACGGAAGTGGTGAAGTCCCCGCGAGCCACGGCGAAGGCGCCGAAGGCGAGGGCGACCGCCTCCGGCGCGAGGTCCATCCACGGGTAGCCGCCGATGACGACCGCGGAGCGGACGGCGCGTTCGGTGCTGAGCCGGGTGGCGTCGGGGTCGAGGCGGGCGCGCTGCGCGGTGGCGACGGCCCGCCGCAGCGAGCGGGCGGTCCAGGAGTTCTCGGGTACGACGGACAGCGCGGCCGCGATCACCGCGTCCGGGCCCCGGCCGACCATCGCCGCGGCGACCCCGGCCGCGACGGCCTGTCCTCCGTAGATGCCCTCGCCGTCGTGGCTGACCGTGCCGTCGACTTCGACGAGCCGGGCCGCCTCCGCCGGACGCCCGGCGGCGAAGATGCCGAACGGCGCGGCGCGCATGGCCAGGCCGTCGCTCCAGGCGTGCCGGTGCTGGGCGGAGATCGGAGCGGCCAGACCGCGCCGCAGGTTCTCCAGCGTGCCGCGCTCGCTGAACCCGGCGCCGCGGAAGGGGCCTTCGTCGAGATTGGCGATCCACCGGTGCCAGGCCGCTTCGACGTGCGCGACGGTCAGGCCCGAGCCGTGCTCGGCCAGCAGCAGCCCGGAGAAGATCGCGTACTCGGTGTCGTCCGTACCGGCCGGATCGTCCTCGACGAATCCCTCGATCCGGCCCCAACGCTGCCGGATCTGGGAGGGCTTCATGTTCTCGGCCGGCGCGCCCAGCGCGTCGCCGACAGCGAGCCCGAGCATCCCGCCGCGGGCCCGCTCGCGCAGGTCGCCGCCGTCCGGCGAGGCCGCGTGCGGGACGGTCCGCAGGCGGGGCCGGGGGCTCGGGGACGGGGGAGCGGGCCGGTCAGGAGGAGAGGAGGCGGGTACTGCGCTCATGGTGCGTGCCGTTCTGTCGTGCGGGTGGTTCAGTTCAGCGCTGGTACCGGGCGAGGATGCGGTTGCCGTCGTCGACGAGCTTGTCGCGGAGCGTGCGCAGGCTGATGCCGCCGGCGTAGTACTCCTGGAAGGCGGGGGTGGCGACCTTGTCCTTCCACTCGGGGTAGCCCCGTACGCCGAGCACCGGTGAGGCGCGCAGGTCCGAGGCCATCCGCAGGCCCGTGCTCCAGCCGTGCTTGTCGGTGCTCAGGGCCGGATCGCGCAGCGCCTCGGTGCCGGTCGGCACCAGCCAGTCGCCCTTGGCCAGGCGCGCCATGTGGTCCGGCCGGGTCAGGAACGCGACGAACGCCATGGCGGCCTTCTTGCGGGAGGTGCTCTGCGAGATGGACAGGGTCTGCGGACTGACACCCTGGTGTTGTCCCCCGCCCGCGGCCCCGTCCCCGGCGGGCATCGGCAGCGTCACCCATTCGAAGCCGTCCGGTGCCTGCTGCTGGACCTGTTGCCGGAAGGAGAAGTTGAGCGGCAGGATCGCGTACCGGCCGGCGAAGAAGCCGGGGAGGGTGTCGGCGCCGGCCATGCCCAGGCTGCTCCTGGCGGCCGTACGGTCCTCGTTGACCTGCCGGTGTATCAGCTCGATGACCTCGGAGTCGGCGCTCTCGAAACGGATGACGTTCTTGCCGTTCTCGCGGTGGAAGACGGCCCCGCCGGTGGTCAGCGTGAGGTTCACCGACTGATTGACCGGGTCCTTCATCGACCAGGCCACGCCGTGGGTACGCCCGTGGGTGAGCTCTTTCGCGGCCTCCTCGAACTCCGCCCAGCTCCACGGCCGCCGCGTGGTCGGCATCCGCACACCGGACTTCTCCAGCAGCTCGCGATTGGCGATCAGCACCCGCGGCTCCTGCACGAAGGGCACTCCGTAGGTGCCGCCCGCGAAGCTCGCCGTGTCCCAACTGCTCTGCGGAATCTGCTCCTTCAGCTGCGCGGGCAGCAGCCCGCTCAGGTCGGCGAGGAAGCCGCCGTGGGCGAAGTCGGTGAGGTCGTTGGCCTCGTCGTGGATGATGTCCGGCGCCTCGCCGCCCTCGAAGGAGGTCAGCAGCTGGTCGTGGACGCTCTCCCAGGAGCCCTGTACGTAGCGGACCCGGGAGGTGGGGTTGTGCCTGTTCCACTGGGCGACCAGCGCCTTGTTGGCCTCGATCGACTCCTGCTGCCAGGCGAGGCTCAGATAGTCGAGCGGGCCGGAGTCGTCGCCGCCGTCGCCGGCGCACCCGCTGAGCGCGGTGCCGGCGCCGGTGGCGGCCGCCGCCGTGGCGAGGAAGTCGCGGCGGCGCATCAGCCCTTCACCGCCCCGCTCATCATGCCGCTGACCAGACGTCGCTGGAGCAGGGCGAAGAAGAGGAGGCTGGGGAGGGTCGCCAGGACGGCCGCCGCCGCGAGCGGTCCGAGGTCGGCGGCGCCCTCCGTGCCGAGGAAGTGGGTGAGGATCACGGACATCGTCTGCTTCTCCGGGGACTTGAGCAGGACCAGGGCGAAGAAGAACTCGTTCCACGCGGTGACGAAGGAGAACATCACGGTGGCGACCAGGCCGGGGGTGAGCAGCGGCAAGACCACACTGCGGAGGGTCCGGAAGCGGCTGCACCCGTCGATGGCGGCGGCCTCCTCCAGCGAGGCGGGCACGGCCCGCACGTAGCCCTGGAGCATCCACAGGGCGAAGGGGAGGTTCCAGACCACGTAGACGAGGATCAGCCCGGTCAGCGAGTTGATCAGATGGAAGTACTTCAGGACCAGGAACAGCGGGATGATCACCAGTACGAAGGGGAACATCTGGCTGACCAGGATCCATCCCGTCGCGGCCTTGCTGACCGGTGAGCGGTACCGGACCATCGCGTACGCCGCCGGCACCGCTATCGCCACCGAGACCGCGGCCGCGCAGACCGCCACGAGCAGGCTGTTGAGCGCCGAGCGGGCGAGCGGCTGCTGGTCGAAGGCAGCCGTGAAGTTGTCCAGGGACGGGTGCCGGGGGAGCCACGTCGGGTCGACCGAACCCAGCTCCTGCGGGGCCTTGAAGGCGGTGGAGACCAGCCAGAACAGCGGGAAGGCCAGAAACACCAGGTAGCAGATCAGGGCGGCATACTGGGCGGCCCGGCCGGTGCGACCCAGCCGGCGTCCCGGCCGGGCTTGGCTCGGCGTGCGCTGCGAGCTCACTGGTCGGCCTCCTTCAGACGGTTGCGCAGGAAGATCGTCAGCAGCACGGCGATGACGGCGACCATCACCAGTCCCATCGCGGCGGCGTAGCCGAACTGCCCGTAGCGGAAGGCCTCT
>NZ_JBOHCV010000283.1:0-3879 GCF_050698815.1 Streptomyces sp. | reverse complement strand
CTCAGGATGCGAGGTACGGGTGACCAGGCCGGAGTCGACCAGGGGTGCGACCTGCCGGGTGACGGTCGAGGAGTCGATCCCCATGCCGCAGGCGAGGGCTTTGACGCCCATCGGGCCGCTCTGGTCGAGCCGGTTGAGCAACAGGTAGGCGGCGCGGTCCATGGAGTTGCGGGCCTGTCCGATCCCGCCGAGCCGGGTCTGCTCCGCGCGGCGCGCGAATATGGCGACCTGGTGCTGCATCGCGTCGAGTACGAGAGCGGGGGTGCCGGTCTCACTGGTCTCGCTGGGCTCTGTCGTCATGTCCGGTTGCGTGGGCATGGCGGATGCTCGCTTCTTCGGAGAAGTACCAAGGGCACGTAAAGACTTAGATGTGTGCACCAGCGTACGCGGACCCGGCGCGACCCGTACCTCCGCTGCGGGAACAGGTCCGTGACGGTATCCTTCGCGCGCTCTTCGGGCGGTGGACTGCGAGACTGGCCGCATGGTCACACGCCCCGCCGAAGTTCCCGCCGTGTCCGTCGAGGACGTACGCGCCGCACAGAAGACGCTCTTCGGAGTGGCCCGTGCGACGTCCCTGGAGGGCAGCCGCCACCTCAGCTCCCTGGTCGGCTCCCCCGTCCACTTCAAGTGCGAGAACCTGCAGCGCACGGGCTCGTTCAAGCTGCGTGGCGCGTACGTGCGCATCGCGGGGCTGTCCGCCGAGGAGCGGGCGCGCGGTGTCGTCGCCGCGAGCGCCGGCAACCACGCGCAGGGGGTGGCGCTGGCGGCGTCCCTCCTCGGGGTGGAGTCCACCGTGTTCATGCCGGAGGGCGCCCCGCTGCCGAAGGTCGCCGCGACCCGCGACTACGGCGCCCGGGTCCGTACGCACGGCCAGGTCGTGGACGAGACGCTGCGGGCGGCGGAAGAGTACGCGCGGGAGACGGGTGCCGTCTTCATCCACCCCTTCGACCACCCCGACGTGGTTGCCGGACAGGGCACGGTCGGGCTGGAGATCCTCGAGCAGTGCCCCGAGGTACGCACGATCGTGGTGGGTGTGGGCGGCGGCGGGCTCATCGCCGGCGTGGCGGTGGCCGTCAAGGAACTGCGTCCGGACGTGCGGGTGATCGGCGTGCAGGCGCAGGGCGCGGCGGCCTATCCGGCGTCGCTCGCGGCGGGGAAACCAGTGGCGCTGGACTCGGTCTCGACCATGGCCGACGGGATCAAGGTGGGGCGGCCCGGCGACGTGCCGTTCAAGATCGTCGGCGACCTGGTCGACGAGGTCCGTACGGTCTCCGAGGACGCTCTCTCCAGTGCGCTGCTGCTCTGCCTGGAGCGGGCCAAGCTCGTCGTGGAGCCCGCGGGAGCCTCTCCGGTGGCGGCCCTGCTCTCGGAACCGGGGTCCTTCGAGGGACCCGTGGTGGCCGTGCTCTCGGGGGGCAACGTCGATCCTCTGGTGATGCAGCGGACACTGCGGCACGGCATGGCGGCGGCGGGCCGTTATCTGTCGCTGCGGCTGCGGCTGACGGACCGGCCGGGGGCGCTGGCGGCGCTCCTGGGGGAGTTGTCGGTGGCGGACGCTAACGTCCTGGACGTGAGCCACGTACGGACCGATCCGCGGCTCGGGCTCGACGAGGTGGAGGTGGAGCTGCACTTGGAGACACAGGGACCGGAGCACTGCACCGAGGTCGCGGCCACGCTGCGGTCGGCCGGATACACGGTGGTACTGACCCGCTGACACGAGCGGGCACACTCGCGACTGTCGCGAGTTCCCAGAAAACCCATTGACGCGATGTATCGCGTTCGCTCATACTACTGTCACGGGCGCGCGGAACCGTTGTCACTGCCCTATGCCGGACATTTCCGGCATAACTAGAATTCCCTTCTTCCTCCTCCACATGCTGGGAGTCCACATATGCCAGGCGCCATTTACGCCGAGGGGCTGGTCAAGACCTTCGGCGAGGTAAGGGCACTGGACGGCGTCGACCTCGAGGTCCCCGAAGGCACCGTGCTGGGCCTGCTCGGGCCGAACGGCGCCGGAAAGACCACTGCCGTAAGGGTGCTCACCACCCTCCTCCAGCCCGACAGCGGGCAAGCCACCGTCGCCGGGATCGACGTACTCAAGCACCCCCACGAGGTGCGGCGCTCGATCGGCCTCTCCGGCCAGTTCGCCGCCATCGACGAGTATCTGACCGGCAGGGAGAACCTGCAGATGGTCGGCCAGCTCTACCAGTTGTCCGCCCGGGACGCGAAGAAGCGGGCGGTGATGCTGCTCGACCGCTTCCATCTCGCGGACGCCGCCGACCGTACGGCCAAGACCTACTCCGGCGGCATGCGCCGCCGGCTCGACCTCGCGGCGGCTCTGGTCGTGCGGCCGCCGGTGATGTTCATGGACGAGCCGACCACCGGCCTCGACCCGCGCAACCGCCAGGAACTGTGGGGCGTCATCGAGGAGTTGGTCGCCGACGGCACCACCCTCCAGCTCACCACGCAGTACCTGGAGGAGGCCGACCGCCTCGCCCACGAGATCGCCGTCGTCGATCACGGCAAGGTCATCGCCCTCGGCACGTCCGACCAGCTCAAGGCCCAGATGGGCGGGGAGCGGATCGAGGTGGTCGTGCACCGGCGGGACGACCTCGCCACCGCCGGGACCGTCCTGGACCGGCACAGCCTCCAGGGCCCGGACAAGGGCGCCGTCTCCGTGGAGCATCACACCCGCAGGCTGACCGTCCCCGTCACCGGCGGCGCGAAGCTGCTCGCCGAGGTCATTCGCGAACTGGACGCGCGCGGCGTCGAGATCGACGACATCGGCCTGCGCCGTCCCACCCTCGACGACGTCTTCATCACCCTCACCGGCCATGCGGCCGAAACGGGCGACGAGAACGGCGACGGCGCGGACCTCGACGGCGACGACCCGGCGGCAGCCGGGCAGCAGGGCAATCGGAAGCCCAGGAAGCAGCGGAACCAGAAGAAAGGGGCGGTCCAGTGACTGCCACCACAGCGCCGTCCCCGGCGCCGGCCACCACGGCCGTCGGCGGCATCCGGCAGTCCGTCTCCGACTCGCTGATCATCGCCAAGCGCAACCTCATCCGGATGCTGCGCATCCCCGAGGTCGTCGTCTTCGGGCTCTTCCAGCCCGTCATGTTCGTGGTGCTGTTCAGCTACGTCTTCGGCGGTTCGCTGGCGGTCGGAGGCACCACGGACCCAGCGGTGTACCGGGAGTTCCTGATGGCGGGGATCTTCGCGCAGACCGTCACCTTCGCCACGGCAGGCGCGAGCGCCGGCATCGCGGAGGACATGCAGAAGGGCCTCGTAGACCGCTTCCGCTCGCTGCCGATGGCCCGCGGCGCCGTACTCACCGGCCGTACGCTCGCCGACCTCGTGCAGACCGCGCTGACGCTGGTCGTCCTGGCGATCGTCGCGCTGCTCGTCGGCTGGCGCACGCATGAGAACGCGCTCAAGGTGCTCGCCGGATTCGCCCTGTTGCTGCTGCTCGGATACGCCTTCACCTGGATCGGCGCGCTCATCGGCCTTTCCGTACGGTCTCCGGAGGCCGCCACCTCGGGCGGGCTGGTCTGGCTGTTCCCCGTCACCTTCATCTCGAACGCCTTCGTGGATACGAGCCGCATGCCCGCCTTCCTCCAGTACGTCGCCGACTGGAATCCGTTCAGCGCCACTGTGCAGGCGTGCCGGGAGCTGTTCGGCAATCCGGGCGTCGTGGATTCCGGCGCGTGGCCCATGCAGCATCCCGTCCTGGCTTCGCTGCTCTGGTCGCTGCTGATCCTGGTCGTCTTCCGCACCCTGGCCGTACGCAAGTACCGCCGGGCCGTGGGCTGACCACCCGAACACACGCCGAGCGCGTCACGCGCGCCGAGGGGCCGCGACCGGTGACCGGTCGCGGCC
>NZ_JBOHCV010000282.1:0-4636 GCF_050698815.1 Streptomyces sp. | reverse complement strand
GCCTTGCCCGGGGCGTACAGGCCCTCTTGGCGTCGCATTCTGGAGAGCACGCCCTCCTCGATATCCGGGGCGCCGCCGTGCAGTTCGGCGTACCTGGTCAGGACGCTTCGGGCGTAGTCGGCGGTTTGGAAGATGCCGGGAATGACGGAGCACGAGAATCCCTGGATGACGTGGGTCTTCTGGTGCTGTGCGCCCAAAGCGTCCTGCACCGCCTTGTGTCCACCGGCCAGCTGGCGTCGCCACGATCGGTAGGAGGACTCCATGCCGCGGAGTCGCCCTTTGAGCTCCTCCGCCACCTCGGCGCGTCCCACGCCGACCGCCCACGCGTCGAGGTCCGCGAGAGTGGCGGTCTGCTTTCCGTTTTCCAGCTTGGAGATCTTCGACGGCGCCCATCCGCACCGACCCGCAAGTCCCCGCACGGTGAGCCCGGATTCGGTGCGCAGCTCTCGGAGCCGCGCACCGAGGGTGATCCGGGCGTGCTGGTAGTCGGTGGTCACACGGCCGAAGCTACATCGCCTTGAAGTCTTCGTAACGGGTTGCGTGGTGCCAAGCCGCGTCGCGGGCCTGACAGGCGGGGAGCACATCCTCGGGGTCGGTCGTCAGTTCCAGGCGGCGCGACGCGTCCTCCCAGTTGAACCGCGCGAGGACGCCGGAGTCGAACAACCAGAAGTCGAAGTCTGGAAGCTTGAGAGCTACGGCGTCGCGACGGTGCATATACCGGATTTCCTCCCCCGCCGCGAGGTTGTCCGGCGTCGTCGCGAGGAGATAGCGCTGGTTGTCTGTGAGCGGATCGTCGACCAGCCGCACACGCTCGAGCCGTTTGCCCCGCGACGTCTGCTCGCGCGCGTTGACGAACCAGGGACCGTCCACATCGCGGGGCGGCCGAACGCCCCTGAGGAGCCCTGGTACTCGTCAGTGGCCTGGTCGGACAGATAGTCCCGACGGGTCTCCAGCCTCCATGCCGTGTGCTCGAACCCATCGAGGAAGAACAACATGATCTCCGCGGCTGACACGTGATCCGGCACGTCACTCCTTGGGGGCGAAGTCAATGAGCAGCTGGCGAGGTACGACGACGAAGGACTCGCCATCCAGGATGCTGGGTAACCTCGTCCGGGTCAGTGACGGTGTAGCCCTGCACGATGATGTCCCCTGTGTCCACGTCTTCGTAGAGGGTGGGACATTCGCCAACCTTGGAGTTGGTGCCGAGCATCCGCAGCCTACGGGCCATGACGTCCCCTCTCGTCTCTCGGCCGATCGGCCGAGCTGCGGGCAACCTAACTCTGCGGTCGAGAAACACAACAGTGCGTAGATGTGCAGTCGAGGGGCACCCTCGCGCAATCGCGCGCCCCGTGATCATGGCGGTGCGGGAGCGCGCCCGAACACAGTACGAAGACGACCTCCGCCTTGCGCCGTAGTTCCGCCGCCCGATGTGGCCGAGCGCTTCACCGTCATAACCTCACCACATGACATCAGTTGACTCTCGCCCCAGCGGACCCCGCAGCCCGGAGCAGCGCAAGCGCGAGGCGCTGGACCGGCTCGCGCGGGACAACGACGTATGGGTCGGCACGGCCGACGGCACCGGCGAGCCGTGTCTCGTTCCGCTTGCCTTCTCGTGGGATGGCGAGGTGGTGTGGCTGTGCACCCGCGACACCAACCCGACCGGGCGCAACCTGCGTGCCACGGGCCGGGTCCGGCTCTGCTTCGGCCATACCCGGGATGTGGTCCTGGTCCACGGCACCGCGCGCATGCTGACCCGCGATGAGCTTCCGGCCGAGGTGGGCGACGCCTTCGCCGCCAAGGATGGCTGGGACCCTCGCGAGGACCACCCGTCGTACGTCTTCTTCCAGGTCACCCCGCAGGTGCTGCAGGCGTGGGGGACGGTTCCCGAGCTGGCCGGACGGACCCTTATGCGCGACGGGAAGTGGCTGCTCTAGGTGTCCTGACCCACCTGTCGCCGTCGGCCCTCGTAGCGGATCTCTGTGGATGAGACATCGCCCACGACGGTCCGGCCGTGACCGTCTGACGCGAGACCCCATGCGGGCGGGGCACGGCGAAGGAACGGCGTTGTCCCAGCCGGTGATGGTCACTAGGGTCAGTCGGGTGACTGCCGGGTCGGCCATGGGCCATGCACGAGTGAGGTTCCCGGCCTCGGCGTGAGCGCGAGGCGGGCAAGAGGCCCGCCTTCCTTCTCCGCGTCTTCGCTCCCGGCGCCGCGTGCGGCGCCCCATCCCAGCGGATCTCAAGACCGGAGTCACACACCACTGATGCCGTATGACCAGCAGTACCGGCAGGAATGCGAGCTGCCGGCAACCGCCGTCCAGCTGAACCACACCGCCGTCTACGCAAGCGACCGGCGCCTGTCCGCCGAGTTCATCGCCGCGATCCTGGGCCTGAAGGTCGGCGCCCCGCTCGGCCGTTCCTGCCCGTCGACCTCGGCAACGGCGTGACGCTCGACTACTACGAGATGAGCGACGAGCCGATTCAGTCGCAGCACTACGCCTTCCTCGTGCCTGACGAGCAGTTCGACGCCATGATCGCCCGCCTGGAGGGGGTCGGGGTTACCTACTACGCCGACCCCAGCCACACCGAACCCGACCAGATCAACCGTCTCTTCGGCGGTCGCGGCGCCTACTTCGACGACCCGGACGGTCACAACATGGAGATCATGACCCGGCCCTACGTCCGCCCCTAGCAGGTCACCTGACAGCGGCCCCGGACCCCTCCGCCCCTCCCCGCCGAGCGGCTCTCGAACTCCCTGGCCCAGGCCCGCCGAGTGAGCCGCTTGGCGGCGCGGGCGCGCCCTTCGCCGGTGTCAGCCGGCCAGCCGCTCAGGCGCCGATCCCTCGCCCTTCGCCTGCGTCCGCGCTGCGAGGACGGAGCGCCGGCGACCGTAGAAGAGGTAGATCAACAGGCCCAGCGCCAGCCACGCCCCGAACCGCAGCCAGGTGAAGACGTTGAGGTTGGACATCAGATGGAGGCACGCGAGGGCGGTGATCACCGGCAGCGCGGGCGACAGCGGTACGCGGAAGGGCCGCTCGAGGTCGGGAGTGCGTTCCTCGCCCTGAGTGGCGCGACGTCGGCGTTGCTTCTCCTCGGCAAGCCGCACGACCGGCAGCTCGCCGCCCTCGAGGCCGGACGCCCGATAGCCGCGCGCTGAGCGCGCTGGGTGTGGAGGGTGTGGAGGGTTGGAGGGTTGGAGGCGGAGAACCGACTCCCGGCGGCTGACCCTCATCCTCAGCGGCCCTCGCGCCGCTCCCGGGCGAAGTTCATCAGCCACGTCACGGTACGGCTGACGTCCGACAAGGTAAGGATGCCGGCAAGCCTTCCTCCGTCCACCACCAGAACCCGGTTCTCCGCACCGGGCTCCATACGCGGCAGCAGGTCTGCCAGCGGGTCCTGCGGTGCCACCACGGTGGTCTTCGACAGCGGCACCATCACCTCATCCACCGTCACCGCCTCAGCGCTTTCCCATGGCACCCGTCTGGCGCCTTCCAGCGTGAGCAGCCCGACGGGGGTTTCCTCCTCGCCGATGACCGGGAACGCCGAATGCCGGTACCGGTAGGACGGACCGGCCAGGAAGTCGGCGACCGTAAGACCAGCGGGCGCCGTGACCGGGTCAGCCGTCATGGCGTCCCGCACCGGTACTCCGCCCAGCACACCGCGCAACTGCGCCTGCCGCCCCTCCGCGGTGGCGGCCGCGATGAGGAACCAGCCGACCAAAGCGAGCCAGAGCCCGCCGAACGAGCCGCTGCCCAGGAACAGCACAAGTCCCCCCAGCATGAGCAGCCACCCGAAGCTGCGCCCCGCTGCGGTGGCCCCGGCGGTCGCCTTCAGCCGGTCTCCCGTACGCCACCACAGGAAAGCGCGCAGCAGCCGGCCACCGTCCAGCGGAGCAGCGGGAACGGCGTTGAAGACCGCGAGGAGCACATTGATGGCCGCCAGCCACGCAACCACCTCGACCACCAGCCCGGGGGTGGAAGCCAGGGCCAGCAGCCAGGCGCCCAGCGCGAAGACGCCGCCGAGGAGAAGACTGACGAGCGGGCCGACACCCGCGATCCGCAGCTCCGCGGCCGGGGTCGACGCCTCCGACTTCAGCCTGGCCGCTCCACCGAGCAGCCACAGGACGATGTCCTCCACGTCGACCCCGTTGCGCCGGGCCACGACAGTGTGCGCCAGTTCGTGGGCGAGCAGCGAGGCGAAGAAGACGATGGCCGCGAGGAAGCCGGCGACCCAGTACACGGCCACGGGACGGTCCGGGTACGCCTCCGCGAGGCGGCCCTGCGCCAGGCCGAAGGCGATGAGGCCGAAGATGAGCAACACGCTCCAGTGGACCCCGATCCGGACACCGGCGATCCGTCCCAGCCCGAAGGTCGCCCGCACGTCGTTCTCCCCTGCTCGAAGCGTTTCCGAACAGAGAGTCGTCCCACCAATCCGGCGCTTTGAACCGTGGATAGGCCACCAGCGCAGGTCTCCGTTGCCTTCCATCGATTCGTCGTCAGCCGCACAGCTCCTCGACCTTCGAGATCTGCCGCCCCGACGGGCCCGGATCAGACGGACCGGAGCCCGCGGTAGCGGCCGGCACGGCACCGCGCGGCACCGCACGGCACCCGCATGGCGCGTACCGACGGGTGCCGTG
>NZ_JBOHCV010000281.1:0-5970 GCF_050698815.1 Streptomyces sp. | reverse complement strand
GGGGAGGCCCAGTCCCATCCGGTGCTCTCCACCGCGGTGGCCAGGGGAGCAGCCGAGGCGGCGACCCGGTCCGCTCCGAGGACCACCAGGACGGTCGCGCCGACCACGGCGTACACGACGACGACCACCAGCAGGGAGACCGTGATGGCCCGGGGGATGGTGTGCCGTGGGTCGCGCACCTCCTCGGCGAGGGTGGCGATGCGCGCGTACCCGGCGAAGGCGAAGAAGAGCAGCCCGGCCGCCTGCAGCACCCCGCCCACGGTGGCGTCGGCGCCGGCGCCGGCCCCGGGGTCGAGCCGGGCGGCCTGGGCGGTGCCGCCGGTCAGGCTGGTGACGACCACGGCGGCCAGTACGGCCAGCACGATGGCGACGATCACCCTCGTGAGCCAGGCGGACTTGCGCACCCCGGCGTAGTTCACGGCGGTCAGCGCCACCACCGAGGCCACGGCGACCGCGTGGGCCTGGCCGGGCCACAGGTACGACCCGACGGTGAGGGCCATGGCCGCGCAGGAGGCGGTCTTACCGACCACGAAGCCCCACCCGGCCAGGTAACCCCAGAAGTCACCGAGGCGTTCGCGTCCGTAGACGTAGGTTCCGCCGGAGGCGGGGTAGCGGGCGGCCAGCCGGGCGGAGGATGTCGCATTGCAGTACGCAACGATCGCGGCCACCGCCAGGCCGAACAGCAGACCGGACCCGGCAGCGTCGGCGGCCGGGCCGAGAGCGGCGAAGATCCCCGCGCCGAGCATCGACCCCAGGCCGATCACCACGGCGTCGAACACGCCCAGCCGCCGCTTCAACCCACCCGGGCCCTCCGGCACTTCCGCCGCGCTCATCGCTCACCCTCTGCCCTGCTCGGACGTCTCACGACGGACCGCGGAGTTCGCCTTCCAACAGCCCCATCGTGAACATGTCGTACCACTGGCCACCACGTCGGAAGACCTGACGCAGCCTGCCTTCCTCGACGAAGCCGACCTTTCGGTAGATGTGGTGGGCGGCGTGGTTCTCGGTCACGACGCTCAGCGTGATCTTGTGCAGGCGCATCTCCTCGAAGCCGTAGCGGCAGATCGTCCGCATCGCGTCGGTGGCGTAGCCGTGCCCCCAGTACTCCTTCTCGCCGATGTAGATGTCGAGTTCGGCGCATCCGGTCTCCGGCTCGGCGTCGCGCAGGCGGACGAGGCCGATGAGTTGGGCGTCGTCGCGTGTCTCGACCCCGTAGAGCACATCGCCGTACGCGTTGGGCGGCCGCTCCTCCATCCGCTTCCTGACCTGGGCCGGCGACTGGGCGTAGACGGCGTCCATCCAACGCACCACGTCCGGATCGTGGTTCCACCGCCACAGCGCCTCGGCATCCGAAGGCTCCATCGGACGCAGCTTGACCAGATCTCCGAGAACCATGCGAGCCAGCCCTTCGAGTGCTCCGTGATCAGCGGTCGCGAACCCGCCATTGGTAGCAGGGCGGAGCTTGGTGGCTCAACGGATTAAGAGCGTCCGGCAGTGGGCGTCACTTGAGGCGTCGGGTGGTGGGGCGCCCGTCCCAGCCGTCTTAGGTCGTTGTGACCCACGACACACTGGCGGCCTGTCACGGATCTGAGCGCTGTCTCGTCCAGAGGGCAAGCGAACCAGACGGGAGCGAGAGAATGCCGCACCGCATCATCGTGCTCGGGGCCGGGTACGCCGGAGCCTACGCCGCCGGATACCTCGCCCGACACCTCCACCAGGACGACTTCGAGATCACTGTCGTCAACGCCGAACCCGACTTCGTCGAGCGGCTCCGCCTGCACCAGCTCGCCGCTGGACAGGATCTCCGCCACCGTCCGCTGGCGGAGATCTACGAGGGCACCGGCGTCCGGCTGCGGCTGGCGCGCGTCACCGGCGTCGACGCCGAGCGCCGTACGGTCTTCGTGGCCGACGGCGACGGATCCGGCCGCCTCGCATACGACACCCTCCTCTACGCGCTCGGCAGCACCGTTGCCGGCCACGGGATCCCGGGCGTGGCCGAGCACGCCTTCGACGTCGCGGGACGGCCGTCCGCGCTGCGCCTGCGCGCACGCCTGGACGAGCTGGGCGAGAGCGGGAAGGTACTGGTCGTCGGCGGCAATCTGACCGCGATCGAGGCCACCACCGAGATCGCGGAATCCCGGCCGGGTCTCCAGGTCACCCTCGCCACCAGCGGCGAGCTGGGCGGTTGGCTGGGCCCGAAGGCCCGCCGCCATCTGCTGCGCGCCTTCGACCGGTTCGGCATCACCGTCCACGAGAACGCCACCATCGAACGCGTCGAGGCGGGGAGGGCCCTCGCCGCCGACGGCACCGCCTTCGCTTCCGACGCGACCGTGTGGGCGGCCGGCTTCGCCGTCCACCCCATCGCGGCTGCCAGCGGTCTCGACGTCCAGGTCAGCGGCCGGATCACGGTCGACCGCGAGATGCGCTCGGTATCCCATCCGGACGTCTATGCCGCCGGTGACAGCGTCTACACCATCGGCGAGAACGGTGAGCCACTGCCGATGTCCTGCGCTTCGGCGGGGTTCACCAGCATGCAGGCGACGGCCGCGATCATCGGGGACCTGACCGGCAGCAAGATCTCGAAGACGTCGCTGGCGTACTACGGAAACCACATCAGCCTCGGACGGAAGGACGCGCTCTTCCAGCTGGTCGACGGCGACGCGCGATCGAAGTCCTGGGCCCTGCGCGGCCGGACGGCCGCGCGCCTCAAGGCGGGCATTCTCAAAGGTTCCGCATGGGGCATCAAGCACCCGACCTTCGGGAGGCCGGCTCGCAAGCACCGCTCGCCGCTTTTGGCAACCGCGCCCGACCGTTCGACCGGAGGGGTCGCCGCATAGTGGCCCTCATGGACACTGCCGCCGTGGAGCGTTTCGAGGCCGGCCGGAACCGGCTGGCCTCGCTCGCGTACCGTCTCCTCGGCTCGGCCGCCGACGCCGAAGACACGGTGCAAGACGCGTTTCTGCGCTGGCAGGCCGCCGACCGGGATCGCATCGAGGTGCCCGAGGCGTGGCTGACCAAGGTGGTCACCAACCTGGCCCTCGACCGGCTCCGCTCGGCGAAGGTGCGGCACGAACGCGCGGCCGGCGCCTGGCTGCCCGAACCGCTCCTCGACGGCGACCCGATGCTCGGCCCGGCCGACACCGTCGAGCAGCGCGAATCGGTGACGTTGGCGGTGCTGACGCTCCTGGAGCGCCTCGCGCCGGTCGAGCGGGCCGTCTACGTGCTGCGCGAGGCATTCTCCTACAGCCACCTTGAGATCGCCGGGATCCTCGACCTGACCGAGTCCGCGAGCAAGCAGCACGCCCACCGGGCCCGGTGCCGCATCGCCGCCGAGCGCAACGGCGGTGAAGTCGACCGCGCCTCCGCACACCGCATCGTCGAGGCGTTCGTCGATGCTGCCTCCTCAGGCCGGACCGAACGCCTGGTGGCCCTCCTGACCGACGACGCGACCGCGGTCTCCGACGGCGCCGGGACATCCAGGAAGCTGCTGCACTACACGGGCCCCGAACAGCTGGCCGCGGTCATGCGAGGCGCCTTCAAGCCGACTCCGGCCAAGCGGAAGCTGGCCGGCGGATCCCCGGGGATCTATGCAGGCGTGGTCAACGGCTGCCCCGCCGTGATCGCCGCGTTCGACGACCGTGTCGTGGGCGTCATGATCCTGGAGATCCGCGATGACAAGATCGCCGCGGGGTACGGCATGGCCGGGCCGGCCCGGCTCTGCCGCATCAACGAGCAATGGCTGCGGCGCGAGCACGACGAGCCCCTCATCGCATCCTGGTGACACGCCGCCCGCCAACACAACCAAGGCCCGGCCGTGGCGGCTCCTTCGCGCTGGCAGTCGCGCGCACGCCTACCGCCGGACGCTCTACCGAACCCTCGAACCAGTGACCGGGTGGAAGTCCTGGGCGACTCGAAACTGCTGGACCTCTGGCTGGACCGGGTCACGTTCGACTGAGGACGTGTGTGGGTCATCCACGTCGGTCAACGTCAGTCAACGTCAACGGTCTACGGCACGTAGCGCGGCAGCCGGTCGGTGGCCAGGCTGCCGCCGAGGGAGGTCAGGGATACGGGCTCGCCGTACCGGCCGGGCCGGGTGAGCCAGTAGTTGCCGGCGACCGGCTCCGTATGGAGGGTCCAACTCCCCGGGTCCGTACGGGGGTCGACGACGAGCAGGGCGCGTACGCCGGCTCCCGCGTACCGGCCGACCGTCTCCACCACCTGCTCCCGCGTCGCGTCAGCGGTGACGACCTCGACCGCGATCTCCACATCCTGTGGATGAAGCAACCGCTCGTCGGAGGCGAGGAATCCGGCGGGGCAGACGGTGAGATCGGGCGTCACGTACGCGGGCCGCTGATCGCCATCGCCCAACCCCTCGATCTCCACGGACACCCCTTCGACGACCACCAGCCCACGTGGCAGCCGCGGCGAGAGCCGGAGCCGGACGAGCCGCACGACACCGGCGTGCTTGCCGCACCGCGGGGGCGGCGGCGCGGGGTGCTCGGCGTGGATCTCGACCCGCAATCCGACTCGGCGCAACACGCGGGCGGCGGACCGCAGTTGTCCGGGACCGAGCCGCACGGTGACCGCACGCCGACCCGGCCCCATCAGCCGCACCCCAGCTGGAACCAGAAGGACTTGCCCGGCCCGGGCCCGTCGATGCAGACGCCCCACCGGGAGGCCCAGTTCGCGACGAGATACATCCCGCGCCCGTGCACGTCGGTCAACGCGGGCTGCTGAACGACCGGCACCCCGGGTGCGCCGTCCCGTACGTGGACGCGGAACGAACCGTCGGGCACCCACTCTCCGAACAGACTGATGGGATGGCGACAGCCGCTGTCGGCACTGGCAGTGATGGCGTTGCTGACGGACTCGGAGGTGAGCAGGACGGCGAGGTCGGTGAGTTCGCTCCGGGCAGTGGTGGAGGTGCGCACGGTCTCGCGGCACGTCCGCACCCAGGCGGGATCGGGCGGAAAGGTCAACGAGAAGCCGGGCGCACACGGCGCCCCGGGATTCGGGCACATGAGGTTCGGGTTCCTTCCAGTCAGCCCCGGCCCCGCGAACGTTCGGTGGCATCGCCGCGCCCCAACTGCGATACGGCGCGGTGCACTTCCGAACCCCCTCGGCGATCGGGTGTTGGTAGGAACCTAGAGGAATCGGTAGCGTGAGTTGCAACCTATTCCTCTCGATTCACTCGCGTGAGTGACGCCAACGAAGCTTTCGCAACTGGCCGTTGCCCCTGCCATGAGACTGACCGGGTCGTGCCTACGAGGAGGACCGGATGCCACCCAGGAGCCACCCCACCGAACGTCAGCGAAGACTCGGAGCAGAACTGAAGAAGCTCCGTGTCAGCGCTGGGCTCTCCGGTGACAAGGCCGCCGGGATCATCGACGCCGACCGTCAGCGCATCAGCAACATCGAGGCAGGACGCGTGGACGTCCCGCGCAACGGCCTCTACCAACTGCTGCGCGCATACGGCTGCTCCGAGGGCCCACTCTTCGAGGGCCTGATGGCCATGGCACAGGAGCGGGGCCGAGGCTGGTGGAACGGCTACCGCGTCGTCATGGGCAACTCGGCCCTCGATCTCGCCGAGCTGGAATCGCGGGCGTCCACCGTCCGCGTTCACGAACCTTTGCTCGTACCCGGTCTCCTCCAGACGGATGCGTACGCCCGGGCTGTCTGCCTCACCACGGGAGACAGCGATCAGAGGGTCGATGACTACGTGACGTTCCGCCTCGCCCGGCAGCGCATCATTCAGGATGGTTCGGTCGACGACTACCACGCCGTCATTCACGAAGGAGCTCTGCGAACGCGCGTCGGTGACCCCGACGTCATGCGCAAGCAGCTTCAGCGGCTGATCGAAGTCGCGCGCCTGCCACACGTCACCCTGCAGGTCTTCCCGTTCGAGGCGGGTGCCTATTCCGCTTTCAGCCGCGCCTTCGCGATCTTCAGCGGCTCAACTCACGAATTGGG
>NZ_JBOHCV010000280.1:0-8165 GCF_050698815.1 Streptomyces sp. | reverse complement strand
TCCGCGCCCTGGCCGAGGAGCTGGGCACGGACTGGTCCAAGGTGCTGCGCGCGGACGCCGCCTTCACCGGCACCGGCGAGCTGAAGCCGGGCCTGCGCTCCTACGTCCAGCGGGTCACCGAACGGCTCTCCGCCCGCCTCACCGACCTCGCCGAGACGGCAGACCCCAAGGCGGTGCTCTTCGTTCACAACGCCGGACTGCTCGCCCGCTACTTCGACGGGGGCGGCCACGACCTGCTGGTGAACCTGCAGCAGGCGGCACGCCGGCCGACCCAGGCACCGCACGGGCTGTGGTGGCTGTGCCCCATGGAGGACCCGAAGCAGACCCCGTCACTGGACGGCCGCACGGTGGAGGTCGTCGACCGGGCCACCGAATGGGCGCTGCTCGACTCGCTGTTCGTCAAGGAGCTGCACAGTGGTGCCCGGACTTGAAACGACGTCAGGACTCTTGTCAGTCTCACTGACTAAGATCCTGGCGTGGCTGAGACCTCTCCTCAAGATCACTATGCCGGCGCGGCTCGACGACATCACGACGATGCCGTCTACCTGCACGACGATGGTCGCTTACCCAACGCGGACCACCACTACGGCTTCGCGGTGGAGTGTGCGCTGAAGAGTTTGCTGTTGCGGTACCTGGGCGCAACGCTGCAGCCGAAGACGCCCGGAGGCAAACCTCAAGTCAAACCATGGATCCCTGGATCGAATGGCAAGCCCCAGTTCTTCGAGCATCTGCCCCACGTCTGGTCCGATGTCGCCATGCTGCTCCACGGGAGGTCCGGCAGCGCCCTGGGGAGTCTTCTTCAGAGCTCTCAGCCGTTCGCCTCCTGGGACGTCGGGGAGCGCTACCTCGACGGGGAGGCCGTCGATGCCGCCGAAGTCACCGCCCGCAGGGCGGCCGCACACAAGATTCTCCTCCTCCACCAGCAGGCGCTCACCGCCGGAGTTCTCTCGTGACACTTCACCCTCCGCCTGTTCGTTTCGACGACGCTCGGCCGATTGCCCTCGCCATTGCGAGAGAAGCGGCCGGCACCGGACTCGACGTGTTGCTCGTGAGGGATGTCCTTGGACGCTTCGTCGTGGCGCTCGACGATCGCGGTGAGCACCTGGCCGGTGAGGCCGTTGACAGGTGGCACGGTCAGATGAGTGAGCAACTGGGGCCATACGCTGCCGCCTCGCCGGTGGTGCTGGCTTCGAAGCTGTTCGCCGCCGACGCGCTTTTCGGGTCTCCTCGTGTCGTCGACTTGCCCAGCGAGGAATCAGGTCCCGGGCGTGGGCGCCTTCGTACAATCGACAACACCGTGGTCGGTGAGGACTGGCCACGCGTCAGCACTCCGGTGGATGCGTCCCGAAGTGCCGTGACTCCACGAGTCGCCTTGTACGGGTTCAAGGGCGGCGTGGGCCGGTCCACAGCCACATTCCTCCTGGCCAAGCACCTGGCAGATCAGGGGCGTTGCGTTCTCGTCGTCGATCTGGACCTGGAATCGCCGGGATCCGGGCCACTGCTGGTCGGGGACGAACAGATGCCCCAGTACGGTTTGGTCGATCACCTTGTCGAGGACGCTCTTGGCAACGCCGAGGGCCTGGATCTCGTGGTGAGGGCGTCCCATGTAAGTGTCAAGGGAAACGGCGAACTCTGGGTCGCTCCCGCTCGTGGACGCGGCAGCGACAGGAGTCAGGCCCCGTACAGCTATGTGGACAAGCTCAATCGTATCTACACCGACGGGGCCGGGGACGGTGACTCCGGATTCGCCGAGCGAATGGACGCCGCGGTATCGGCATGCGAGAGCACAGTCGCACGCCTCAGCCGCCGCCCTGATGTGGTGTTGCTCGACAGCCGGGCGGGTATCCACGACATCGCCGCCGTCGCGATCTCGCGTCTCGCCGACCTCGCGCTGCTCTTCGGATCCGACAATGTTCAGACATGGACCGGATATCACGACCTGTTCTCGGCCTGGAGCGCGGCCGGCAAGGCTGAACTCATCCGCGACAAGCTTCGCATGGTCGCCTCCATGGTCCCCGACACGCCGGACCGGAAGCAGGACGCATACCTGGAATCGTTCCGTGAGCACGCCTGGTCAAGTTTTTCCGTTCTCTACGACGATCTTGCTGCCGACGATCCGACGGGTTTCAACCCGAGTCCTGAAGACAGCTCAGCCCCCCATGCGCCGGTACCGATTCTCTTCACGCTCGAGCTCGTCGGGCTGGACGGGGCAGCCACCCCCGGATGGAGCGAACGTACGTTTGTGCAGGCCGCGTATCGTACGTTCCTGGACACCGCCACACGCCTGATCGTCGAAGGAACGTGATGACTGCCGCTCTCCGGGTCGAGGACTACCGGGCGTTGCTCAGCGCCGCGCTGCCCAGGGCGCAGGACGCTGACACGGTCCATCCGACGGTGAACACCTTGTTCACCCCGGACAGTCACCGCCTTGCGCTGGAACCCGACACCACAGTGGTCCAGGGGGGACGAGGTGTGGGCAAGACGTTCTGGTTCAGATCGCTGCTTGACCCGCTTCTGCGTGAGGTCGCTGCACAGGAGTACCGCATCGACCGGCTGCGTGAACTGGAGGTGGCCGCTGGTTACGGTGCTGCCCTTGTCCCCGACCGCTATCCGGGTTCGGCCGAGCTGCGCAGCCTCGTCGACAGCGGTGCCAACCCCTACGAGCTGTGGACCACTGTGCTGTTGGTGGCGCTCGGACATCGGGACCTTGCAGCTGTCGGATCCTGGAAAGACAAGATCGCCTGGGTACGGGACCACCCGGGCGATCGGGACCGAACCATCGCCGCCGCCGACCGGCGGGCACAGGCCGAAGGGAAGGTTTGCCTTGTTCTCTTCGACGCTCTCGAGCATCTGCACCTCGACCGCCGGCAAGCTGACCGGCTGGTGGCCGGCATCCTTCAACTGGCTCTTGAACTGCGCCTGAGCACCAGAAACATCCGCTGCAAAATCTTCATCCGCCCCGACATGTTTGACGGGGCTCTACTCCACTTCCCGGACGCGTCGAAGCTCACGTCGAACGCTGCCAGTCTGAAGTGGACGCCGGCCAACCTCTACGGCCTGTTCTTCCATTACCTCGGGAACGACAGGGCCCCTTTGGCAGCCGACTTCCGGTCCATGAGGCCCGGCTGGGATGAGACGACGGCCGGCAGGCACGTGCCCCCTGCTTCGCTCCTTGGGGACGAAGAGGTTCAATCCGAGGCATTCACCGCACTCGCAGGTTCGTACATGGGGGCGAACTTCCGGAAGGGTTACACCTATACCTGGCTGCCCAACCATTTGATGGACGGGGCGGAACAGGTCAGCCCGCGAAGTTTCCTCGATGCGCTTTCCAAAGCCGTGGAGGAGACGATCGCCCAGTACGCCGGTCACGAGTACGCCATCCATCACGAAGGTATCCGCCGAGGAGTGCAGTCGGCGTCGCGAACCCGCGTGGGTGAGATCAGGGAAGACCTGCCCTGGGTGCAGACTGCCATCGAGCCGCTCAATGGACAGCAGGTACCGATCGAAGAGGACCTTGTTGTGAGCCTGTGGGGCGAAAGCGGCCTCACAGCGGCATTGCAGGCCGAGGCCGAAAGCACGGCTGCGGAGGAGGACGTGCGCACGGGACCGCGCCATGCTGACCGCTACCCCGGTCTGATTGAGGAGTTGATCGATCTGGGAGTGATGCGGCGCCGCAAAGACGGACGGATCGACCTGCCGGACGTGTACCGCATCGCGTTCTCGATCGGCCGAAAAGGCGGCGTGCCGAAGGTCAAGACATAGCCGGCGCGCACAGACGCGAGAGCGTGGCCGTCGCCGCGCCCGGCTGGATCGTCGACCCAGCACGGAGCCGCGTACGCAGAGTCAGCGTGCGGGCGCGCAGGGCGGACTGTTCGTCGCTTGTTCCGCGACTCTGGGTGAGGTGAACGCGGGAGAGGTCCCACGCGCGTACCTGAAAGGTGCCGCCGGTGGCGATCGACGATGTGGACGGCACGGCATGGGATGGGGCGCGACTCGCTGCCGTTCGCCCGCTGTTGCGGATCGCCTGTGTGTCAGCAGTGGAGGCGATCCAGGAGGGACGCCACTCGTGGCCAAGACCACGCAGCTTCGTACGTACACCGTGAAAGAGGGCCTGCTCGACGAGTGGGTCGAGCGCTGGCGCGCGGAGATCGTGCCGCTGAGGCTGGAGTTGGGGTTCACCATCGGCGGGGCCTGGGTCGACCGTGAGCGCAACCGGTTCGTCTGGTTGATCTCTTACGACGGCCCCGAGACCTTCGCGGAGCGCAACGCGATGTACTGGTCGTCTCCTGCCCGCAAGGAGATGAACCTCGATCCGGGCGACTATCTGGTGGACACCGATGACCGCACGGTCGAGGAGCGGTACTGATCAGGCTGGGGCCGCCGGGAGCATGTGCCGACTCCGTTCGTCCTCGCTGAGCGTCCGGAAGACCCGTCCTCGGGCGTGCGCTTCGAGACGGTCGAAGTCGGGGTCGGCAGGCCACCTGCGGGCTGTCCCGTCGAAGGATGCGGAGAGCAGTCGCGTACTGTCCCGTGACCAGGTCACCGATGTCACCTTGTCCTGGTGGGCGCCGACGACGTCCCTCTCCTCGAAGGTCGTGGCCGGCCATACCCGCACGGTGCCGTCGTCGCAGGCGGTGGCGATGCGTCCTCCGTCCGGGTCCAGGCCGCCTGGTTCACCCGGCCGCCGTGGGCGTCGACCAGAACGTTTTCGGCCCCTCGTGGCCTCAGGTCCCACACGATCCCGGTGGTGTCGGTCGAACCGGTGGCGAGCTGGTCGCCTGCGGGAGACCAGGCCACACCCCACACCGTGTCGGTGTGCCCACGCAGCACAGCCAGGAACTTCCGTGTCCCGGGTGCTGACGATGCGTACGGTCGGGTCGGACGACGCGGAGGCCAGCATCCGGCCGTCCGGAGACCAGGCCAGATTCCAGACGTAGTCCGTGTGCCCGCGCAGCAGCAGCCGCAGGTCTCCGTCGTGCGCATCCCAGATGCGTACGGTGTGGTCCCCGGAGCCGGTGGCGATGGCGGATCCGTCCGCCGCACTCGCGGGCGGCGCCGAGGCGCTGCGCGTGACGTGGGGTCGCTGCCGGGTGGGCGGCTGTCCGGGTTGAGCCCCTGTGCCGCCACGCTACGCGCTGTTAGGTTATCTGGTGGATTCGGTACTGGTGCGGGTGGAGAATCGGCCTTCAGGGCGACGGGGGAGAACGTGTCATTCGAAGAGGAGTGGGCGGGGCTCAAGGTGCAGGCCTCGACACGGCTGCAGCTCGCCGGTGCGGGTGGCGAGCCGGGCTGGGCCACGGGCAAGGATGGCGGCGACCTGAAGACGGCCAAGTCGCCTTGGACCACGGCATCAGCGGGCGTAAGTGAGGTGCGCGGTACCTTCAGTGGCGCGCTGAGCACCCTGGTGGACAAGCAGCAGGGCGTCGGCACGGGCGACGCGGGCGTGGACGGCTTCACAAGCACGGCGGCCCAGCACAGCGTCTACAACTCCTGGAAAACCCGGCTGGACTTGGTCGGGCGGGAGTGCGGGGAGCTCAGCGACAAGCTGACGAAGGCCGGGAACGACCACTACAAGAACGACCAGGCCATCGGTGATGCCTTCCGAGAGACCCGGACGAGGCCGATCGAACCGCCTCCGGGAGGCTGACAGAGTTGGTGACCTACGCACAGCTCAAAGACGTACAGCCCGCGCAATTCGACGGGGCGGCCGACGGCTGGCGGAAGGTGTCCAGCGCGGCGGGCGCGGCGATGGACCGGGTGAACAACGAAATCGCCGCGAAGCTGCGCGGCGAGCTGCGCGGCCAGGCCGTCGACGCGGCCCTGACCCGGCTGAGGCGGGTTGCAGACAACTTCCAGTACACCCACGACCAGACCAACATGGCCCGCTCCGCGCTGTCCGACTTCG
Organism: Streptomyces sp.; assembly: GCF_050698815.1. Lineage (GTDB taxonomy): Bacteria > Actinomycetota > Actinomycetes > Streptomycetales > Streptomycetaceae > Streptomyces. The sequence goes on along the minus strand of NZ_JBOHCV010000280.1, from coordinate 2,260 downwards.
CTGAGGAGTTGCGGGCGGCCAAGCGGAAGCTGGACGGCGCCGTCGCCGACGCGCAGGGGGCGGGCTTCTCTGTGGAGACGGACGGTTCGGTGAAGTGGACCGCCGCAGACTCGTCCCACGAGGAGTCGAAGAAGACCGAGGCCCAGGGCTACGCTGACCGCCTCAGCGGCGCCGTACGGGACGCCACCACGGCGGACGGCACCTGCACCGGTCTGCTGAACCGGCTGAAGGCCCGTAACGACCTCACTGTCACGGACGCCGACTGGGCCGACTCGGGCCGGGACCGCGCCGCCGCGCGCGAGGCGCTCGGTGACGACGTGCGCCGTGAGGACATCCCCAAGGACAAGTCGCCGCGGGAGAACGCCCAGTGGTGGCGCGGCCTGTCTCCCGAGGAGCAGGCCGACTTCCTCGCGCTCTACCCCGATGCGGTCGGTGCGCTGGATGGCCTGCCCTCCGCCGTGCGGGACGACGCGAACCGCAGCGTGCTGGCGGAGACCGAGGGGGCGTACCAGACAGAGCTGGACGCCTATTCGGAAGAGCCCCCCAAGTACGTCCCCGGGCCGTCCCGGCGCATCTCCGAGGAGTGGCAGGAGTGGCACGACCGCAAGGCCCATCTGAAGTCCTCCCTGGCGGACATGCACCTCTTACAGGATCGCTTCGATCAGACGGGTGAGGAGGGGCTCCCAGAGGCGTACCTGCTCGGTTTCAGCACCGAGGGCGACGGCCGGGCGATCGTCGCCAACGGCAACCCCGACACGGCGCACCACACGGCGGTATACGTGCCCGGTACGGGCTCGGATGTCGACGGGTTCGGCAGCAACATGCGCCGCGGCACCGACATCTGGCGGGAGAGCCAGGCGCTGGTGCCTGGCCAGCAGGTCTCCAGCATCAGCTGGATCGGCTACGACGCGCCCGACCACCCCGTCAAGGACGCGCCGTTCAGCCACTACGCGAACGAGGGTGGCCCGATCCTGAACCGTTTCATGGACGGCATCGACGTCGCGCACGACGCTGGTCACGAGAGCCACACCACTGTGACCGCGCACAGCTACGGCACCACCGTGGTCGGCTCCGCCGCCCGTCAGGGCGACTTGAACGCGGACGACGTGGTGTTCGCGGGCAGCCCTGGCGTCCAGGTGGGCCGGGCCTCGGATATGGATGTGCCCGAGGGGCACGTGTGGAACCAGGAGGCCGACGGCGACTCCGTGCCCGACCTCGGGAGACTGGGCCATGGGCACCGGGAGTGGCACTGGGACACCGGGTTCGACTGGGTCATCCCCAGCGACGACCGCTTCGGGGCCAACCAGATGTCGACCGACACAGAAGGACACAGTGGTTATTGGAAATCCGGCTCCCAGAGCAGTCTCAACCAGGCATACGTCATCACCGGGCGCTATGACGACGTGCAGCGAGAGTAGGCGTCGGCCCCAGGGGCGCGGGAGCCGTCTCTTCCGTATCCTTACCGTACTGGCCGCGGCGTCGGCGACCGCACTGACAGGATGTTCGGGTATGAGTGGAAACGAGGAAGACGACCCCGGCCACACGCCGCGCACGCGGGAGGTGGAGGCCGCACGGGAGGACGCCAAGTCGGTCTCAAGCCAGATCCTCAACGTAATCGACCTGAACGGCGAGGTGACGGAGCCGGGGCCGGGCGTCTCGCCGTGCGACGGCTCCGACTCAGACACGCGGTTCACGATCAAGCACCCCTGGTCTGCGTACGGCGTGCCTGTCGAGGACATGGAAGCAGCGATGGAACGCCTGAAGGGGGGGCTGCCGGAGCGGGGCTGGGAGATCGTCAGCTACGGGCCGGACCGGAGCCGGGCGCGCAACCTCGAACTCGTCGCGGACTACAAGCACGGCGACAAGCAGTTCTCCGTCAACGTCCGGCTCCTCGACGAGCGGGGTAGGGACACCGGGCAACGCTCAATGATCAACGTCAGTCTCGTCTCCGCCTGCTTCCAGGTCCCCGAGGGGCAGAAGGTCAAGGGCTTCTGAAGGGGCCCCTCCTTCCCTCTGAGACAGGTGAGGGTGAGCGGTTGAGTTCATGGGTGCCACGGTGGCGATCGCGGGAGGGCGTTCACCAGCACGGAGCCTCGTACGCAGAGTCAGCGGACGGGTACGCAGGGTGGACAGTTCGTCGCTGGGAACAAGCCACCGTGTCTCGGTGCTCCCGTCGCCGATGACCGAGGGCACGCCGATTGTCGCGAGGACGGCGGCCGCCGTGGCGAGCGTGAACACAGGGCGACGCACGGAAGGGCCC
>NZ_JBOHCV010000279.1:0-2156 GCF_050698815.1 Streptomyces sp. | reverse complement strand
CGTGCCCTCGGCCCGCGCCTCCCGGTGCGGCCAGGTCACCTTCAGGACGGCATGCGTGCCGTCCGGACGCAGCGCGGGAGCGACCCAGGAGCAGCTGCCGCCGTGGTAGGGGGTGCCGAGCCGCAGCCCCCACCGCTCGCGGAACTCCGCCACCAGGGCGGGCAGTCCGGTGAGCCACTCCCGCCCGCTCGCGGTGCCCCGCATCGCGCTCAGCACCGGCAGCGAGGCGGGAAACAATGCGGGATCGGTCACGGCTGAAGCCTAGGCATCTCCCCTCACGTGCAGGGGTGTTACCGGTGCCGTGAGGGGCGCCGTAAGGGGCCCTGGTCAAGCCGCCGCCCAGCGTGTTCCATGGTCATCCGGGGCCCCGGCCAGGCGGTGGCGCCCACGAAGAGGATCGAGGCTGCCGTGCCGGCGACCGTACGACGCACGACCCTGACCCTGCCGCTGGCCCCCCTCGGCCCCGAGAACCCGCTGCCCCCGCTCCTCTCCCTGGACGAACCGCACACCGTCGACGAGCGCGAACGGGCCGCGCTGCCACCCGAGATGGCGCGCCAGGTCGGCTACGCGCCGCTGCGCTCCGTGCTGCCCACCCGCCTCCTGGACGGGTACGGACGCGAGCGCGCCCCCGCCGCGCTCGACGCCCTCGTCATCGAGAACGACCGGCTGCGCGCGACCGTACTGCCGGGCCTCGGCGGACGGGTCCACTCCCTGCACCACAAGCCCACGGGGCGCGAACTGCTCTACACCAACCCCGTACTCCAGCCCGCCAATTTCGCCCTCAACGGCGCCTGGTTCTCCGGCGGCATCGAGTGGAACATCGGCGCGACCGGCCACACCACCCTCTCCTGCGCCCCCGTGCACGCCGCCCGGGTGCCGGCGCCGGACGGCGGCGGTGGAGAGATGCTGCGGCTGTGGGAGTGGGAACGGCTGCGCGACACCCCTTTCCAGGTGGACCTGTGGCTGCCGGAGGGCTCCGACTTCCTTCACGTCGGCGCCCGCATCCGCAATCCGCACGACCGGACCGTGCCCGTCTACTGGTGGTCCAACATCGCCGTGCCCGAGGACGAACGCACCCGGGTGCTGGTACCGGCCGAGGAGACCTGGTACTTCGCCTATGAGGGCCGGCTGCGCAGCATCCCGGTGCCGGAGTGGGAGGGCGTGGACCGCACCTACGCGCTGCGCAGCGAGTTCCCCGCCGACTACTTCTACGAGGTGCCCCGCTCCGAGCGGAAGTGGATCGCCTCGCTCGACGAGCGCGGGCACGGGCTCGTGCAGACCTCGACCGACCTGCTGCGCGGTCGCAAGCTGTTCGTGTGGGGCCACGGTCCCGGCGGGCGGCGCTGGCAGCGCTGGCTGACCGGGCCGGACATGCCCGGCTATGCGGAGATCCAGGCCGGGCTGGCCCGTACCCAGCTGGAGCACATTCCGCTGGAGGCGGGCGGGGAGTTCGCCTGGCTGGAGGCGTACGGGCCGCTCGCGGCCGACCCCGACGCGGTGCACGGCGAGGACTGGGCGGCGGCCCGCGCCCACACCGCAGGCCGGCTGGAGGCGGACCTGCCCCGCGCGGCCGTCGACGCGGCCTACGCCGCCTGGCGTCCTTACGCCGACCTCGAACCGGAGGGCGAGCCGCTGGCCACCGGTTCGGGCTGGGGCGCACTCGAAGTGGCGCGCGGCGGCTACGCGCTGCCGGGCACGCCCTTCGCGGAGCGGACGCTGGGCGAGGAGCAGCGGCCCTGGCTGGCGCTGCTGACCACGGGCGGTTTCCCCGACTCCGGTTCGGCCGCCGCCACCGCTGCCGTACCGGCGCCCTCCCTCGTCTCGGACGCCTGGCGCGACCAGCTCGAGTGCGCGACTTCCGGCCCGCTCACCGACTATCACCTCGGCGTCGCCCAGTGGCACGCGGGCGACCGCGCGCAGGCCGTACGCAGTTGGGAGCGCTCCGCCGCGGCGGCGGCGACACCGTGGGCGCTGCGCTGTCTGGCTCTCGCCGACGCGCACGACGCCACCGCCGGCCTGCACCCGGAACGGGCCGCGGACCGCTACCTGACCGCCATCAAGCTGGCCGAGAGCCCCGACGGCACCGGCACCCCGATGCTGGCGGCGCTGGTACGGGAGGCGGTGCCCGTCCTGCTCTCGGTGGACCGCACCGCCGA
>NZ_JBOHCV010000278.1:0-4987 GCF_050698815.1 Streptomyces sp. | reverse complement strand
GGTGCCGGCGTACGCCGGCCGCCCACGTGGCGGCGGCACCGACCCGGGCGGCGAGGTCGTCGTAGCTCAGGGGCAGTCCGACCACGCCGCGCGCGCCGGCGTCCATGGCGGCCGAGTACAGCGGCGGGCTGGTGTCGCGGGTGAGGAGGACGACCCCGACGGCCGGGAAACGGAGCGCGACCTCGCGGATGAGCTCCAGGGCCGGGAGGGGGCCGATGAGTTCGTGTACGAGGACGACCTCGGGCAGCGCGGACAGCGACTCCCCGGCCAACTGCGCGAGCGTGTCGAGCAGCTGGGTGGAGTCGATGGCGGGGGGCGCCGGCTCACTGTCGGGGAGCCGGCCGAGGAGGCCGGCCACGGTGCGGGCGGCGTCCGGGTCGCTGACTGCCGGCTTGATGCGGATGACCATCGGCTGATACCTGCCTCACTCGTCCCCGGTGAGCGTGTACGTACGGTCGCGGTCGGGGATCTCGGTGCCGTCGCCCGGGGCGACGAGGGCGAGCCGTACATGCTCGGCGAAGGACTCGGCGTAGGCGACGCGTTGGGCGTCGGCCGTGGAGAGGGCGAACGTGATCGGTACGCCGTCCCGCTCCCGCTGCCGGGTGCGCTGGTCCTGGCTGCTGTCACCGCCCTCCTTGAAGGGGGTGAGCTTGCCGACGTCGATGACCTTCGCGTCGCTGACGATGACCTTGGACTGGTTGGCCGACTTCCCCTTGCCGCCGGGCTGCTGCTCGCCGGCGAAGGTGGCGAAGATGTTGACCCTGCTGCCGGGGTTGATCTTGCCCGCGACGCCCGTCTCGGCGTCGATCATGATGGCGATCTCCTGCTCACCGGGTTTGAGTTCGGGGCGCTCGGCCATCATGTCGGTCTGCAGGAGCGACCCTTTGCGCAGCTGATTCGTGGCTATCTTGCCGCGTACGTCGTCGAGGTCGGTGACCGCCGTCTCGGGCCGCCAGCGGTCGGGCATGGACACCTTGGTGAACTGCTCGGCGCTCAGGGCCCGGTAGGCGGGCACGTCCTCCTTCAGCTCGTACGCCGGCTCCTCGGGGCCGACCCTGGCCTCCACATTGCGTATCAGCGCCAGCACGCCCCCGAACGCCCCCAGGGCGCAGAGCACGGAAACGAGCAGCAGGATGACGCCACGGCGCTGGCGTGAATTCATGGACTACAGACCTCGGGGATCGGCGACGACGGCGTGACGGGCGTGCGGGGACGAGCGGTGGGCGACGGGAGTGGCCGGAGCGGCAGGCCCGGACGCGGCGGGGGCGGCGCAGAACGCGCAGCGGTCCCCGATGAGTTCGAGCCCGCACCAGTGGCACTCGTCGCGCCGCACCGAGGAGACGAGCTGGTAGAGCACGGAGACGTCCGGAATGGCGGCGGCGAACTCGATGAGCTTGCCCGTCCCCCACCAACGGGCCGAGTCGCCGGGCAGATACGCCTCCCGCACGCCGCCGACCTGCCACTGCCGGGCCAGCGTGCCGGTCACCCACTCCGAGGTGAGCTGGCCGGTCGCGACGGTGAGCTGGGTGGCGAACCGCGGTCCGGCGAGGGTGCCGTCGGCCTCGTTGCCGCTGCCGGTGAGCCGCACGAGCTGCGGCGCCGGCGCGGCGAGCACCGCGAACTGGGCCCCCGGCATCCAGGACTTGGCGTGCGCGGTGAGCGAGACCGGCACGTGGTCGAGCTTGGCGACCGAGTTGAGCAGCGCACCGGAGTAGACGTAGTGCGCCAGCAGCCGGGCGGCGGCGCCCAGCACGCCGGGGCTGAACTCGCACAGCGACAGCTGCCGCAACTGCCGTACCAGCACGGCGATGCCCAGCGGCGGCAGCGTGGTCGGCAATAAGGCGATCCTGTCGCTCTCCAGGACGGAGCGGATCGTGTGCAGCCGGTGCAGGAAGGGCCGGGGCAGCGTGTTGGGGTGTACGACGACGAGGTAACCGTGCTGCTCGATCAGCAGCTGGGTCTCGGCGAGCGCGGCGTCCAGCGGCTGTTCCCCCGGCGATTTGAAGACGTGGGCGCGCGGGGTGTTCCGGTCGGGCGGCGGCAGCATGTGGTCGTGGCTGGTGACCGCCAGCGCAGTAGTCATCCCGCCCCCCAGCCTCGTCCTGGGCCGGCGGGCCCAGGTACCGGATCAGCGTGCCGATCCGACGACATCACACCCTATCGGCGGAGCCCACGCCAGAGAACAACTCAACGGAGCCGGCCCGCGCCGCTCCCCCTGCCATACCCCCTTATGGGAGCAGGTCAATCGGGATCGGGCGGGCCGGTGTCATCCGGGCCGGATCGGCCAACTACCAGGGCAGCTCCCGCACCTGCTGCACGCACAGCGCGATGAACAGCAGCCCGGAGGCGGCGAGCAGCACGTTGCTGACGATGCCGTTGCGCCATTCACGCGGTGTACGGCTGGAGTTGAGCAGCCAGATCAGGGTGAGCGCGAGGAACGGCATGAAGAAGGCGCCGAGCGCGCCGTAGACGATGACGAGACCGAAGGGCTGCTCGAGCCAGAGCAGGGTCATCGGCGGGAACGTCAGCCACAGCACGTAGAGGCGGAAGGGCATGGAGCGCTCGCGGCGCACGGTCGCCTCGGCCGTCTCCGTGTGGGACTGCTCCGCACCCTTGCGGGCCGCCTGGATCCGCTCCACGAAGTCGGCGAACATCAGGCTGACGCCCTGCCAGACCCCGATCAGCGAGGTGTAGGACGCGGCGAAGAAGCCGACGAGGAAGAGGTTGGCGGTGAAGGTGCCGAAGCGGTCCTCGAGGATCTTCCCGAGATCGATCAGACCCTGGTCGCCCTCGGCCAGGGCGATCCGCCCGGCGTGCAGCAGCTCGGCGCCGACGATCAGCATCGCGACGACGAAGATGCCGGTGGTGATGTACGCGACGCGGTTGTCGAGCCGCATCATCTTCATCCAGCTGCTGTCGGTCCAGCCCTTGGCGTTCACCCAGTATCCGTACGCGGCCAAGGTGATCGTGCCGCCGACGCCGCCGACGAGGCCAAGGGTGTAGATGACCGAGCCCTCCGGCAGCACCGGGACGAGCCCGGCGAAGGTGGCGCCGACGTCCGGCGTCACGCGGATCGCGAGGTAGACGACGACCACGAACATGACGCCGATCAGCACCGTCATGACCTTCTCGAAGACGGCGTACCGGTTGAACCAGACGAAGACGAGACCGGACAGCCCGCAGATGATCGCCCACGCCTTGAGGCTGAGCACACCGGGGAAGAGCGCGGCCAGCGGCAGCCCGGAGGAGGACATCGCGGTGCCGCCGTAGACGAAGCCCCAGATGACGACGTAGACCGCGAAGTAGATCGTCGTCCAGCGGCCGAGGGTGCGCCAGCCGTCGAAGAGGGTGCGGCCGGTGGCCAGGTGCCAGCGGCCGGTCGCCTCCGCGAGGGCGATCTTGACTATGCAGCCGATGACGGCGGCCCACAGCAGGGTGTAGCCGTACTTGCTGCCCGCGATGAGGGTGGAGACCAGGTCGCCCGCGCCGACGCCGGTCGCGGCGACGACGATGCCGGGGCCGATCATCTTCCAACTGGACTTCCGGGCGGGCGGCGTGGCGGGGGTGGATGCCGCCCCCGCCGTCTTGCTGTCTTCCGTTGCCATTTCGCCTACCGCCTTTTTACTGGTGCCCGTTCGTTGAGGAGTGCTGCTCGGCGCATCCAATACTCCGGAGACATTCAGCACAAGGGCACGAGCCGGGTCACAAGCCAGTCAACAACCGCTGCCAGAGGTCTTGACAACCGCATTGGTCTGGACCACGTTGTGAGCACGCGCAGGGCCCCGCGCGCACCACACTCGGCACCACCTCCCCAAGTCCCCCCACCACGGAGGCAGTTGTGGCACGCGCCAGATCAGAAACCAGTACGCACTCCCGCATCCGCACCAGGTCACGGATTCTCGCGGCAGTGGCCGCGGGGGCACTGACCGCCGGCGGGCTGCTCGCCCTCGGCACGGCGAACGCCGCCGAACGGGCACCCTCCACCACCGCAGCAGCCACCACCGGGGTGGGCGCCTCCGCGGTACCCGCACACGCCGTCACCGGTTACTGGCAGAACTTCGACAACGGCGCCACGACCCAGAAGCTCTCCGACCTGCCGGCCGCCTACGACATCGTCGCCGTCTCCTTCGCGGACGCCACCGGCACGCCGGGCCAGGTCGACTTCACCCTCGACCCGGCGACCGGCTACGGCTCGGAGGAGGAGTTCAAGGCCGACATCGCGGCGAAGCACGCCGCGGGCAAGTCCGTGATCATCTCGGTCGGCGGCGAGAAGGGCAACGTCAGCGTCGCGAGCGACGCCGCGGCCACGGCGTTCGCCGACAGCATCGTCGCCCTGATGAACGAGTACGGCTTCGACGGCGTCGACATCGACCTGGAGAACGGCCTCAACTCCACGTACATGACCAAGGCGCTCAACACGATCCACGCGCAGAAGAGCGATGTCGTGGTGACGATGGCACCGCAGACCATCGACATGCAGTCGACCTCGACCGAGTACTTCAAGACGGCGCTCAACATCAAGGACTACCTGACCGTCGTCAACATGCAGTACTACAACAGCGGTTCGATGCTCGGCTGCGACGGCAAGGTCTACTCCCAGGGCTCGGTCGACTTCCTGACCGCGCTCGCCTGCATCCAGCTCAAGGGCGGCCTCGACGCCTCGCAGGTCGGCCTCGGCACCCCCGCCTCATCCCGCGCCGCGGGTTCCGGCTACGTCGCCCCCGGCGTGGTGACGGCGGCCCTGGACTGCCTGGCCAAGGGCACCAACTGCGGGAACTTCAAGCCGGACCGGACATACCCCGGCATCCGCGGCGCCATGACCTGGTCCACCAACTGGGACGCCGCCAACGGCAACAACTGGTCGGGCACGGTGGGCCCGCACGTCGACGGGCTCTGACGACGACCCGTCCGCACCAGACCCGCTGCGGGGTGCCCCCCACCGCCTCGTACGCGCGCGACGCCCCCGGACCGGCAGTCGGTCCGGGGG
>NZ_JBOHCV010000277.1:0-2321 GCF_050698815.1 Streptomyces sp. | reverse complement strand
GGGCTGTCCCGCATCGGCCGCACGATCGTTGCCGTGGCCGCCGCGGCGGCGGTCCTCGCCGTCGCCGTCCACCTGTCCATGGTCTTCCTGCACGTAGCTCCCTCGAACACGCTCAGCAAGAAGCACGGGCAGGGCATCGACGACTACGTCTATCCCGAGTTCGAGCAGAACTGGAAGCTCTTCGCGCCCAACCCCCTCCAGCAGAACATCCACGTGCACGCACGCGCCCGCGTCGCGAAGGACGACGGCCGCACCGAGACGACCGGCTGGGTCAACCTCTCGGAGATGGACGGCAAGGCCATCGACCACAGCCTCGCGCCCAGCCACACGGAGCAGAACGAACTCCGCAGGGGCTGGGAGTTCTACCGCGGCTCGCACGACGAGAAGGGCAAGCCCCTCGGCCTGCGCGGCGAGCTGTCCGAGAGCTACATCAAGCGAATAGTGATGCTGCGCTTCGGCTCCGAGCTCAACGGCGGAACGGTCGAGCGAATACAGGTCCGCTCCGCGACGACGCCCGTCAGGCCCCCCTCCTGGAGTGACGAGAAGACGGACTCGAAGACCGAGTACCAGGTGCAGCCCTGGTGGCAGATCGCCAGCGCAGACCTTCCGGGGGGATGGGACAAGTGACCGATCAGCAGCCGGCCGATCAGCCGCAGCCGCAGCCTCACCCGCAGCCCCAGCCCCCGGCTGAGCACGCGGAGCCCGCGGCACCCACCAGGTTCGAGAGGGCGGTCTCGCGCGGCCTCGCCCGCGTCACAGGCGCTGCGCTCGGCCCGTACCAGACCGCCGTCGTCCGCATCGGCTTCGCCGCCACCTGGCTCTTCTTCCTGCTCCGCGAGTGGCCGCACCGGCACGAGATGTACGGACCGGACGGGCCCTGGAGCTGGGAGCTGGCAGAACGGCTGATCGACTCCAATCACGCGTTCACGGTGCTCCTGTGGTCCGACAGCGCGGGCTGGTTCGAGTGCGTCTACCTCCTGGCCATCGCCGCCTCGGTCACTCTTCTGCTCGGCTGGCGCACCCGTACCTCCTCCGTGCTCTTCATGATCGGCGTGCTGGCGCTGCAGAACCGCAGCGTCTTCATGGGCGACGGCGGCGACAACGTCATACACCTGATCTCGATGTATCTGGTGCTGACCCGGTGCGGCCAGGTCTGGTCCCTGGACGCCCGCCGACTGGGCAGGCAGCGGGCCGGGCTGCGGAACGAGCGGGATGTGACCGGCGTCGTGCTGTGGACGCTCCTCGGGGCGGTCCTGGCCGGCGCCACGGTCACCGGCGGGCTCAGCCTCGGCTGGGGTCTGTTCTGCTGGCTGCTGTGGGCGGCGCAGGCGGTCTGGTGGCTGGTCAACCGGTACGGGCCCGGAAGCGAGGCGCGCGGTGTCTGCGACATCATCGCCAACCTGGCGCACAACGGCGCGCTGCTGGTCATCGTCGCCGAGGTCTGCCTGATCTACTCGACGGCGGGCTGGTACAAGATCCAGGGCTCCCGCTGGCAGGACGGCACCGCCGTCTACTACCCGATGCACCTGGACTACTTCGCGCCCTGGCCCGAGCTCAACTCGGTGCTGGCGGGCAACGGCCTCGTCATCCTGCTGATCACCTATGGCACGGTCGCCGTGCAGGTGGCCTTCCCCTTCACCCTCTTCAACCGGCGCGTCAAGAACGTGCTGCTCGCCGCCATGATCACCGAGCACCTCAGCATCTCCGTGCTGCTCGGGCTGCCCTTCTTCTCCATGGCGATGATCGCGGCGGACGCGGTCTTCCTGCCCACGGCCGCACTCCTGTGGCTGGGCGCGCGCGCCTCGGGGGGCTCGCGGCGGCTGCGCCTACGGCTGGGCCGGGGGCGCGGGGACGGCGGGCGCGGAGGTCCCGACGGTCGCGCGGGCGTTCGCGAGGACACGGAGGGCGGCGTCGACGGCGCTGCGGAGTCCGCACCCGTGCCGCCGCAGCAGTGGAGCGGCGACGGAGCGTCCGTACGCTGACGGGATGAGCGAAGGGCTGACGGCGTGAGCGCCGAGGAGAGTGCCGCGCTGCGGCAGTGGCGCGAGCTGGCTGGGAGCAGCGTGCTGCTGGACGGCTTCCACGCGCTCAAGCACGCGCTGCGCTTCGACGCGCGGGTGCCGCTCGCACTCACCCGGGACCGGGCGTCCGTCCTCGCGCTCGCGGACGAACTGGCGCCCGACCTGACCGGGACGCTGGCGGAGCTGCTCCAGGAGATCTCCGGGCAAGCGCTGCGGGGGCTGGTGCCGCGTCCGCATCCGACAGGGGTCGCGGCGCTGGCCGTACGGGGCGGCGGCCGGGCCGGAGGGGCAGGCCGCGGC
>NZ_JBOHCV010000276.1:0-3184 GCF_050698815.1 Streptomyces sp. | reverse complement strand
GGCCAGGCCCGCCGCCCGCCGAGCAGCCGCAGGACGACCACGTCGATCCCGTCGAGCAGCCCCGGCAGCGACGCGGCATCGAGGCGCGTCGGGTTGGCGGTGCGGTACGGCCCGCCGCTGGCCCGGGCCGCTAGTAGTTCGGTATCGGCCGTCGACAGCAGCAGGATCACGGTCGGCGCGCCTCCTCGGGTGTCCTCGCCCGCAAGCGACCACGACGGCGGAGTGTCTGGCTCCCCGGGTCGACCGGGTCACAGTGGCGGGACCGCGCCGGATTTGCACCGGCTTCCTCTCCTGCCGCCGTTGGGCAATCGGCAGTCCACCACGTACGGGAAGGGGCGTCAACTCGCCGCTGACCTGCGACGGGAGAGTGTGAGCAGGCACACGGAACAGGGGTACGGGCGCTGCCCGTACCCCTGTTGACGTCGTTGGTTCGGCCCCGGCGCCGCCGACCGCGTGTCGTCAGCCGGACAAGTCCGAGGCGTTCACGGAGCGGTGATGATGTAGATGCCGTACGCCACGGCTGCCGCGCACAGCGCGAAGCACACGTAGGCGCCGGTGCGGGCGAGCACGGGGGTCCCGCCCTCCGCGTTCCGGGCGGAGGACCCCACGATGCCGAGCGTGAACACGCCCACCAGACCGACCGTCGCCAAGAGGCTGACGCCGAATACCTGGCCGAGCGCTGCCCAGTCGATGTCCATAGCGTTCCCTGTCTGCTTTCGTCTGGAGAGGGACTAGTTCGTCTGGAGAGGGACTAGAGGGGCGTGGTCGTACGCGGCCGTTCCCGCTGTTCGGGGACGGACGCGAGACCGGGTTGCGGAGCTTCCGGCTCCGGGCCGGCAGCCGTCGGCTCCGGGTCAGCGGCCGTTCCGTCGGCCGCCCGGTCCGCCTTCGCGGCGGACGGCGGGGTCACGGTGCGCAGGGCGGCTGTGACACCTGCGGGCTCCGCGGGTGCCAGCTCCGCGTCGTTGACGTTGGTGTGGTCGACCGGCCTGCGGCGGGAGATCAGCCAGATTCCGCCGCTGATCGTCAGCGCGAGGACCGCGACCGTGGTGACACCCCAGTCGCCCTGGTCGGCCAGCAGCGCGGCACCGGCGGCGACGAGCCCGGCGGCCGGCAGCGTCAGCACCCAGCTCATGACCATCCGGCCGGCTGTCGACCAGCGCACCACGCTGCCCTTGCGGCCGACCCCGGAGCCCATCACGGCGCCGGAGCAGATGTGCGTGGTGGAGAGTGAGAAGCCGATGTGCGACGAGGCCAGGATGGTGGCCGCGGCGCTGGTCTGCGCCGCGAACCCCTGCGGCGGCTTGATGTCGGTGAGGCCGTTGCCCATGGTGCGGATGATCCGCCAGCCGCCCAGGTACGTACCCAGCGCGATGGCCACGCCCGCGGAGACGATGACCCAGAGCGGCGGGTCGGCGTTGGGCGCCACCACACCGCCCGTGATCAGCGCAAGGGTGATCACGCCCATGGTCTTCTGCGCGTCGTTGGTGCCGTGCGCCAGCGAGACCAGTCCGGCGGAGGTGATCTGCCCCGCGCGGTAGCCCTTGGCGGTCTGCTTCTCGCCCGCCTTCCGTGCCACCCGGTAGCTGAGCCGGGTCGCGAAGAGCGCGGCGAGACCCGCGACCAGCGGGGCGGCCAGCGCCGGCAGGAGCACCTTCGTCACCACGACGTCGCCGTTGACGGCGCCGAAGCCGACGGAGGCGATGGTGGCGCCCATGAGGCCGCCCATCAGGGCGTGGGAGGAACTGGAGGGGAGCCCTGCGAGCCACGTCAGCAGGTTCCACATGATCGCGCCGACCAGCCCGGCGAAGATCACTTCAGGCTGGATTCCGGAGCCTTCGTCGATGAGTCCCGAAGAGATGGTCTTGGCGACCTCGACGGAGAGAAACGCCCCGGCGAGGTTGAGGACCGCCGACATCGCCACCGCTGTCTTGGGCTTGAGCGCCCCGGTGGAGATGGTGGTGGCCATGGCGTTGGCCGTGTCGTGGAAGCCGTTCGTAAAGTCGAACACCAGAGCCGTGACGATCACGATCCCGATGAGAAGCGTGATGTGTTCCATTCACCCAGGCCCAAATCAGTCGAGGTTAAAGACTCGTTGAACGTAAGGATGGCGGGTGAACGGAAGGTGAACTGCGACGGGCTTCGGGGTGTCACTCTCCGGGGCCTGTTGTGAGCGGCGTCACATCCGTGTCCCACCCCCCACGAGGCCGCACTCGTCCCAGCATCCGAGCAGGTCTGACGACCAGGTCGTAAAGTCACCCGCCGGAGGTGGCGCAGATGCGGCGAGCGTGGCGGGAAGTGGTGGACACGGCCCGTCGTACGGTCGCGGCCGGACTGGTCGTGGGCACCTCGGGCAACGTCTCGGCACGCGTCGGTGACACGGTGCTGGTGACTCCGAGCGGCGTCCCCTACGACCGGCTGGGCCCCGAGGACCTGTGCGCCGTGGACCTCGACGGCCGGCGTACGGCCGGGAGCCTCGAGCCGACCAGTGAACTCCCCATGCACCTGGCGGTCTACCGGCACACCACGGCACGCGCGGTCGTGCACACCCACGCCGTGCACGCCACCGCGGTCTCCACCCTGGTGACCGAACTCCCCGCCGTCCACTACATGGCCGCCGCCCTCGGCGGTCCGGTGCGCGTCGCTCCGTACGCCACCTACGGCAGCGGCGAACTGGCCGCGCACATGCTCACCGCCCTCGACCGGCGCAGCGCCTGCCTGCTGCAGAACCACGGCACGATCGCCTACGGCGACGACCTGGACCAGGCGTACGACCGCACCGCGCAGCTGGAATGGATGTGCCACCTCTGGCTCACCGCCTCCGCTCTCCCCGGCCGCACGCCGACGCTGATCCCCGACGCCGAACTCCTCCGTGTCGCACAGAAATTGAGCGGCTACGGGCAGCGGCGGCCACTGTCCGACGGGCGGCAGGCGAGCGAGCCGGACTCGCTTTGACCCGTCCGGCCCCCTGGAATCACCCGCCCGACGTCGCCCCACTGGCCGGGCCGGTGCCACTGCGGTGACACTGACGGGATGCGTCTGCGTACCGCGGCCATCGCCGCCACCTCCGTCCTGAGCGCTGGTGCGGCCGCGGCGGCGGCGGGACGGTACGCGGCAGGAGCCGCCCTGCGCCCGGCGCTTTCCCCCGCCGCCACGGCCGCGAAGGGCCGCCGCGGCCGTGCGC
>NZ_JBOHCV010000275.1:0-13504 GCF_050698815.1 Streptomyces sp. | reverse complement strand
GCGCTGCCCGCGGTGCGCCGGATGGCGGCAGCCGCGGGGCGGCTGCCGGTGCCCTGGCCGGCCGAGGCGCGCGAGGAGTTCGTCACCCTGCTCGGCGCCGGTGCGGCGACGGTGCCGGTGTGGGAGGCGCTGGAGGCGGAGGGGCTGATCGCGCGGCTGCTGCCCGACTGGGAGCGGGTCCGCTGCCGCCCCCAGCGCAACCCGGTGCACCGCTTCACCGTCGACCGTCACCTCGTGGAGACGGCGGTACAGGCCGCCGCGCTGACCCGGCGGGTACAGCGGCCCGACCTGCTCCTGGTCGGGGCGCTGCTGCACGACATCGGCAAAGGCTGGCCGGGCGACCACTCCGTCGTCGGCGAGACGATCGCCCGCGACATGGCCGCCCGCATCGGCTTCGACGCGGCCGACGCGGAGGTCCTCGCCACGCTCGTACGCCGCCATCTCCTCCTCATCGAGACCGCGACCCGGCGCGACCTGGACGACCCGGCGACGATCCGGTCGGTCGCCGACGCGGCGGGCGATACGGGGACCCTGGAGCTGCTGCACGCGCTGACCGAGGCCGACGCACTCGCCACCGGGCCGGCGGCCTGGTCGGCCTGGCGCGGCACCCTGGTGGCGGACCTGGTCAAACGGGTCGCCGGAGTGCTGGCGGGCGAGGCGGTGGAGGAGCACACCGATCCCTTCGTGCCGACGGCTCAGGCGGAACGGCTGGCCGTGGAGGCGTGGCGTACGCAGGGCCCGGCCCTCGCCCTGCACGCGCGGCCGGAGACGCCCGCGGAGGAGCGGCGCGGCGATCAGGACGGAGAGGACGGACAGCCCGACCGCGCCGGGGACGCCGGATACACCGGAGAGGCGGCGGAGACCCCGCCGGAGCCCGTCGGTGTCGAACTGCTGGTGACCGTCCCCGCGCCGCCGGCGCCGGACGACCCGACGTCCGCCCCGGAAAGGCCGGACGCGTACGCGATGGGCGTGCTGCCCGCCGTGGCCGGAGTCCTCGCCCTGCACCGGCTCACCGTCCGTGCCGCCGACCTGCGGGTGCTGCGGCTGCCGGGATCGGTGGCCGGTGACGACGGCGAAGCGGCCGTCCTGCTGCTGTCCTGGCGGGTGGCGGCGGCATACGGCGCCCTGCCGCTGGCCGGCCGGCTGCGCGCCGACCTGGTACGCGCACTGGAGGGCTCACTCGACATCGCGGCCCGGCTCGCCGAACGCGAGGCGGCCTACCGCAGGCCGCGCCGCCGCGGCGCCCAAGCGCCGCCACCCCGGGTCACCGTCGCCCGCGGCAGCTCGGAGGTGGCCACGGTGCTCGAGGTACGGGCGCACGACGCCCATGGGCTGCTGTACCGCATCGGCCGTGCGCTGGAGGGCGCGGGCGTGCTGGTGCGCAGCGCACACGTCAGCACGCTCGGCGCCGACGCCGTGGACGCGTTCTACGTCACGGGCGCCGACGGCGCGCCGCTGTCGTCGGCCGAGGCGGCCGGGCTGGCCCGTGAACTGGAAGGTGCGCTGGGCGGTCCCTGAGCGGAGCTGACCGGAGCTGACCGGAGTTCCGGCGGGCCGATACCCTTGGAGGTCGACTGCCGACTTGAACCCCGTACCCAGACGCGAAGGATCCGCGACCGCCGTGTTCGACACTCTTTCCGATCGCCTCGCAACGACCTTCAAGAACCTCCGGGGCAAGGGCCGCCTGTCCGAGGCCGACATCGACGCCACGGCGCGCGAGATCCGTATCGCCCTGCTGGAGGCGGACGTCGCGCTGCCCGTCGTGCGCGCCTTCATCAAGCAGGTCAAGGAGCGCGCCGCCGGGGCCGAGGTCTCCCAGGCGCTGAACCCCGCCCAGCAGGTCATCAAGATCGTCAACGAGGAGCTGATCGGCATCCTCGGCGGCGAGACCCGCCGGCTGCGGTACGCCAAGAACCCGCCGACCGTCATCATGCTCGCCGGACTTCAGGGCTCCGGCAAGACGACGCTGGCGGGCAAGCTCGGCCGCTGGCTCAAGCAGCAGGGCCACGCCCCGCTGCTCGTCGCCTGTGACCTTCAGCGCCCCGACGCGGTCAACCAGCTGTCCGTCGTGGCCGAGCGGGCCGGCGTCGCGGTCTTCGCCCCGGAGCCGGGCAACGGCGTCGGCGACCCGGTGAAGGTCGCCGAGGCCTCCGTCGGCCACGCTCGCGACAAGCAGTACGACGTGGTCGTCGTTGACACCGCGGGCCGCCTCGGCATCGACGAGGAGCTGATGCGGCAGGCCGCCGACATCCGCGACGCGGTCAGCCCCGACGAGATCCTCTTCGTCGTCGACGCGATGATCGGCCAGGACGCCGTCACCACCGCGGAGGCGTTCCGCGACGGCGTCGGCTTCGACGGCGTGGTGCTCTCCAAGCTCGACGGCGACGCGCGCGGCGGTGCCGCGCTCTCGGTGTCGCAGGTCACCGGCAAGCAGATCATGTTCGCCTCCAACGGCGAGAAGGTGGACGACTTCGACGCCTTCCACCCGGACCGGATGGCGTCCCGCATCCTCGGCATGGGCGACATGCTCACGCTCATCGAGAAGGCCGAGCAGACCTTCAGTCAGCAAGAGGCCGAGAAGATGGCCGCGAAACTGCAGAAGGGGCCGAAGGAGTTCACGCTGGACGACTTCCTGGCGCAGATGGAGCAGGTCCGCAAGATGGGCTCGATCTCCAAGCTGCTCGGGATGATGCCCGGCATGGGCCAGATGAAGGACCAGATCAACAACCTCGACGAGCGCGAGGTGGACCGTACGGCCGCCATCATCAAGTCGATGACGCCGGCCGAGCGCGCCGAGCCCACCATGCTCAACGGCTCGCGTCGGGCCCGTATCGCCCGCGGCTCCGGTGTGGACGTCAGTGCGGTGAAGAGCCTGGTGGAGCGCTTCTTCGAGGCCCGCAAGATGATGTCCCGGATGGCGCAGGGCGGCGGCATGCCCGGCATGCCCGGGATGCCCGGCATGGGGGGCGCCGGCAAGAAGAAGGCCAAGCAGCAGAAGAAGGCCAAGGGCAAGCGCCAGTCCGGCAACCCGATGAAGCGCAAGCAGGAGGAGCAGGCCGCCGCCGAGCGTAAGGCCGCAGGTCAGGGCAGCACCTTCGGAGGCGCGGACGCGGGGCAGAGCGTCGAGGACTTCGAACTGCCCCAGGAGTTCAAGGACATCCTGCCCCCGAAGTGAACCACCGGGTACGGGGGCGGATGATGTCGTTCATGCGCGCATACATCCGGCCCCCGCAGCCCGACGACGAAGCCGTCTACCGTGCGGCGGTGCTCCGCTCCGCCGACCACCTCATCCCGTGGAATCCGGTCGAGCCGGACGGCTTCCCCGACCTGCTGCGCCGGCAGGGTCCCGACCTGCGCACTTTCATGATCTTCGACAGCGAGGACGACGGGCTGGTCGGCCGGGTCAACGTCGCCAACATCGTCCGCGCCCGCTTCTGCAGCGGTTCGCTCGGCTACGACAGCTACGTGCCGTACGCGGGCACCGGGCGGATGACCGTGGGGATGCGGCTGATCGTCGAGCGCTGCTTCGCCAGTGCGCCCGAGGGGCTGGGTCTGCACCGCCTGGAGATCAACGTGCAGCCGGAGAACGACCGTTCCACCGCCATGGCGCGGCGGCTCGGCTTCCGGCACGAGGGCTTCTCGCCCCGCATGCTCTTCCTCAACGACGCCTGGCGGGACCACGAGCGCTTCGCGCTGACGGCCGAGGAGTGGCCGACGGACCGGGCTGAGCAGACGGAGCAGACGGAGCAGACGGAGAGGCTAGACCGGCAGCGGTGAGCCGCCGGCGAGGCCGCCCGGGTCGAGGCCGAGGGAGTGTGCCGCCGTCGCGCCCACGTCCGCCAGTGAGGACGCGTCCGGCAGACGTGCGGGGCCGGCACCGGAGCCGGGCAGGGGTGGAGCGCCGGGCCGGTGTACGAGCACCAGCACGTACTCACGGGTGTGACAGGCGTGCCCGATGCCCGGGTCGTTGCCGTGGTCGCCGGTGACGATCAGCCGGTCGCCGGGAGCATCCAGCTCGGCCAGCAGTGCGCCCAGTCCGCGGTCCACGTGTTCCAGCACGGCGCCGAACCGCAGGGGGTCCTGCTGGTGCCCGGCCAGATCGGTCTCCTGCACGTTGGCGACGACCAGGGCGGTCCCGTCCGACCCGGCTGCCCGCCCCGCCGCCCGTACGGCCGCCAGCGTGTGCGCCAGCACCTCGCCGGTCGGCACGGCGGGGCGGCGCAGCGCCCGCTCACAGGGGAGGATGTCGGCGGCCTTGCCGACGAGGGTGACCGGGATGCCGGCCCGCGCCGCCAGTTCCGGCAGCTGCCGGGAGTGATCCAGCGGTGCGCCCAGGTGCCGTACCCGCAGACCGCCGTTGCGGTAGAAGCCGGTGGCCGGGGTGTCCAGTCCGACGGTGCCGCAGTCGCCCTGCCGTACGGACGCCGGCAACGGCTCCTCCGCGTGCCCGCCCACCGCGATGACCCGGGCGACCGGCGCCACGGCGCGCACCGTGCGGGCGATGCCGAGGATCCGCTCGAAGGGCAGGTCCCGCAGGCGTCCGGAGACGTTCCAGTTGATGCCGGGATCGGCCTCGAGGTTGTCGTGCACGAGTGCGTGCCGGTCGACCACGAGCAGCGGCCGGCCGTCCAGCGGCTCGACCGTGTGACCGGCCCGCTTCAGCGCGCCGGTGACCTCGGCCAGTCGTTCACCGAGCCGGGCGACGGTGACGCGGCTGAAGTCGGCGCCCATCATGGTCTGGTGGCCGGCGTAGGTGTCCGCCCCGGGATAGCCCAGGCTCGCCCGGGCGACCGCGGCCGGCAGCGCCGAAGGGGCGGCGAGCGCGGGGTGCGGGCGGAGCAGACCGAGCCCGAGTGCGGCGAGGGCGGGCAGTTGCGGAGCCCTCCCGTTCGTGGCGCGACAGTGGTCGAGCACGTGGCCGAGAGTGTCCGCGCTGAGATCGCCCGGACGGAGTGCGCCCGCGTCGGGCATGGCGCCGACGCCGAGCCCGTCCACGACGACGATGACGGTCCGGCTCACGGGGTGACCGCCTCCTTCGCCGACGGCTCGCGGAGCGGCCGGCCGAGCGGGTCGTACAGCCCGGTCAGTTCCGGCGCACCGCGGGAGAGCCCGGACACGACGGCGACGTTGCTGCGGGTGACGAAGATCTGGGTGCGGAAGGCGAGTACTGCCGTGTCGCCGGCCCGTACCTCGTCCTCGCCCGCCGCGGGGGCGGCCAGCAGCCGGTAGTAGTCGATGTTCTCGGCGGGCGCGTCCTGTACGGGCAGCCGCAGACCGGTGCGGTGCAGCAGCGCGTCCTTGATCTCCGCGCGGGCGTAGAAGCCGCCCCCGTGCAGCGCGGGACGGCCGTCGGCGAGCGTGTGGGAGACCTCGGTGACGTACACGTACCCGGGACGCTCCGGCTGGTGCGGATCCCGCGCGTGCAGCGGCGTGGTCCCCGTCAGCGCGTGACCGGGCTCGCCGTGGGTGGCGCCCAGCTCGGCGAGGAGCGGCAGGGTCGCCATCGAGGTGGCGCCCGGAGCGCTCAGCTTCAGCCCTGTGTGGCCGCGGCGGGCCAGCACCTCGCGGGCCTCGCGCAACAGCGCGAACGTCTCGGTGGGCCGTGGCACGCCGGTCACCGGGTCGCACTCCACGCACGGGAAGCCGGTGACGCCCGCGATCCGGATGCCCGGCAGTGCCTCGGCCTCGGCGGCGAAGGCGGTCAGCTCCGCCGGCGGCACCCCGCCCTCCTGTCCCGGGTGTACCGACCCGGGGGCGCCGGCCAGCCGCAGCATGACGTCCTGTACGAGGCCCAGCCGCCGTGCCGCCTCCGAGACGGCGCGGGCATTGGCGGCGTCGAAGACGGTGACCGCCTCCGGGCGCCGGGCGAGCAGCTCGGGCAGGGCACGGCGCGGGATCTGCACCAGGTGCCCGAGATTGCCCGCGCGGGCGCCCGCCGCGTGCAGGGCGCGCGCCTCGGGGGCGTCGATGGCCGCGAACTTCGGCAGCCGGCGCGCCACCGCCCGGATCAGCTCCGGGTTACGGCCCAGCTGCTTGACGACGAACCACAGGGTCAGGCCGAGCCGTTCGGCCTCGGCGGCGAGCAGGGCGGCGTTCGCCTCGACGGCGTCACGGTCGATGACGTACGTGTCCGGCGGGATCGCGCCCTCGCGGTGCAGCGCGGCCGCCGCATCCACCAGCTCGGGGTTGCGGGCCAGGACGGTGTCGAGGAACAAGGTCAGTCCTTCTGGGCGGCGGTCGGATCGTGTGCGTCGTGCAGGTCCCGCAGCGCCCGGCGGAGGATGTCCACCACGAGGTCGGCGCCGGCCCGCATCGGGTTGATCCGCACGGTCCAGTCCGCCAGTTCGGGTGTGTCCGCCAGGGCGGAGCCGGACATGCGGTAGAAGAGCGGGGCCATCTCGTAACGGGAGTTGGCGCCGACCGGGTACGGCGCGGCCCCGTACCGGGCGGCGAGGGCGGGCAGTTCGCGTGCGAGGGGCCGGTCCAGCCGTACGAGCAGGCAGCGGTCCTGGGCGTTGGCCACCCGCACCTGGGCCACCCCGGGCACTTCGCCCGCGGCCAGCCGGGCGGCGACCTCCGCACCGGTCCGCGACTGCAGGGCCCACATCACCGGTACGTGCGCGAGCGCGCGCAGCGCGTCCAGCGCCTGGCCACCCTGGACCTGGCCGCCGCCGGAGTAGTTGCCGGCGTGCACCCTCTCGACGATGTCCGCCGGGCCGACCACCGCGCCGACGCCCTCCGGGCCGTGCAGCTTGAACAGCGAGAAACAGGAGGCGTCCGCGCCCAGTTCGACCCCGCACGCCGGTACCCGGAAGACGGTGTAGTTGTCGTCGACGACCGTCCGGACCCCCGCCGCCCGGCAGGCCGCCAGCACCTGGCCGGGGTCGTAGGAGTCGGCGAGCCGCTGCCGGCTGTGCTGCACGTAGGCGTAGCGGAACCGGCCGGAGGCCAGGGCCGCCGTCAGCGCCGCCCGGTCGTTGAAGTCCGCCTCGGTGGTCCGTACGCCCAGGCCGCGCAGCGTGACCTCGGTGGTGCGGTAGACGGGCGCGCGGTGGATGAGCAGCGGATCGCCCGCGCCGAGCACGGCACCGAGGGCGGCCCGGATCGCCCCGGTACCCGCGCCCTGCACCAGCGCCGCCGCCTCGGCGCCGAAGAAGTCGGCGAGCACGGCTTCCACCCGGGCGGTCGTGCGCGGTCTGCCGAGCCCCGGCACCACACCCACGTCCGGCGCGAAGAGCTGCTGCCCCTCGAAGTGCCGTGCGGTGCACTCCAGCAGCCGGAACTGTTTCCCGGCCGCGTCCTCGAGCGGCACGGTGGGCAACGGAAAGGTGTGCGGCAGCTGTGGGTTCACGTCAGAGCTCCTCGGCACTCGCGGCGGCCAGGAAGCGCAGCGGATTGCGGCGGGTCAGCAGATCGACCAGGTCCTCGTCGGCTCCGGCGGCCCGTACCCGGGGGAGGAAGGACCGGAAGAGGTGCCCGTAACCCTTACCGCCCTCCGCCAGCAGATAGCCGTGCCGCGAGACGTCGCAGCTCAGCAGCACCCGGTCCGCGTGTCCGGCCTCCAGCAGCGCGCAGAGCAGCCGCAGCCGCACCTCGTCGCTCTGGTAGTTCTCCTTGCCGACGGTGTCGAAGGCGACATACGCGCCCGCGGCCGCCAGTTCGCGGTGCACGGCCGGCGCGTCGAGCAGGTCCTGGTGGCCGATGCTGACGCGGTGCGGCGCCAGCCCCGCCCGGGTGAGCAGCTCCAGCTGCCGCAGACCGCCCCGTCCGAGCTGGGCGTGGGTGGCCAGCGACAGGCCCGTCGCGCTCGCCGCGTGCGCGGCGGCGGTGAGCGTACGGGCCTCCGGCTCGCTCGGCAGGTCACCGTGGCTGCCCACCTCGCCGATGACGCCCGGCAGCACCGCCGTGGAGTCGAGCCCGTTCTCGATCTCCAGGGTCAGCAGCCGTGCCAGCTCCTCGACGCTCGTGCCGTTCACCTCACGCGGGTGGAACGGCTCGTAGTACCAGCCGGTGGCCGCCACCACCGCGACGCCCGACCGGTCGGAGACCTCGGCCAGGGCGCGGGCGTCGCGGCCCATCCCGCGGCAGGTCAGTTCGATGACCAGCGAGAGCCCGTACTCCTCGCGCAGCGCGGCCAGTTCGCCGGTGACGGAGTCGCGGTGGGCGGCTCCGAGAACGGCCGCTCGGTCGGCGTCGCGGGACAGGTCGAGAGCGAGGTGCTCGTGAGCCAGGACCGGACCCCGCACCCGCGCGGGCTCGAGCGGACCTGTGACGGTCCGCAGGCCGGCGGGCGGGGGGTGCGGACGGTGCATGGTGGTGGTGCCTTCCTGGCCGGTGCGTACCGGCCGCGCCCGGGTCAGCCCTTGACCGGGGTGAACAGATCCAGCCAGTACAGGAGATTGAGCAGCACGCCCCCGACGAGGACGGCGGCCGGCGCGGCGGCCATCCGCACCACGACCCGGCCCGTCGCCTCGTTGAGCAGATAGAGGCCGCCGACGATGAGGATGCCCAGTCCGCCGCCCATGGTGTTGGCGGCCAGCAGCGAACCGAACAGGATGGCCAGCCAGAGGGATTCGCTGATCGCGCTGCGCAGTTGCTCCGAGGAGTCGCGGACCGAGGGCAGCCGGCCGAGCAGCTTGCCGATCCAGGAGAGGGCCAGCACCTCGAGGGCGAACACCGCGGCGCCGACGATCAGGGCCAGCCACGGGCTCGGCAGCAGGTAGCCGATGGGATAGACGAAGGTGAACCCGGCGATGGCGTACGCGCCGGAGGCGAGCGCGGTGGTGGCGATCAGCGGGATGAATCCGAAGACGCGGTAGAAGTCCACTTGCGCGGCGCCCGCGTAGTCCTCCTTGGCGATCAGGAAACTCGTGGCCTCGCCCCCGCCGAAGACGTGCATCTGGGCGAGCAGGCACACGCCCGCACCGAGCAGCATGAACAGGGGTATGTGACGCCGCAGCCGGGCGGCGCTCGCGCTGAACAGCGAGTGCATCGGATCGTCTTCCGCGCCGGGCACGCTCTGCTCCCGCCCGGCCTGTTCCCCGGCCGCCTGGTCCTGACCGGACGCGGTGCTCTGCGCCCGGTCCAGGCGGCGCTGCCGGATGTCCTTGGCTATCGCGAAACCGATCAGCATCAGCACGCCGACGGCCATGGCGGGCGCACCCGGGAACACCTCGGGCCACAGCTTCATGGTCAGGATCACCAGGGCCAGTTCCACCACGCCCGCGATGCCGCCGCGCAGCCTCCCGAACTGCTTGGTGATCGCCAGCACCGGAAAGAGCGTGAACAGGAAGAGGATCGGCGTCGCCATCTGCTGCATGGCGGTCAGGAAGTCGACGGGCAGCTCGTGCGCGACGGTGTTGACCCCGCTGAGTCCGAAGACCACCACGGCGCCCCAGGCGCCGCCCAGCAGCGGGGCGAGCCACTTCTTCGGGGAGAGGATGCCGAGCACATCGGTCGGCAGGAAGAGCAGCCACGGATTGAGCACTCCGGTCGACAGCGCCATCGGCGCCCCGAGCCCGAAGATGAACCCGGCGGAGAGCCCGAAGGAGACCGCCGTGGTGGCGTTGCGGGTGCTGCGTCCCTGGATGAAGTCGAGCATGAACGGGCGTACACCGTCGTTGAAGACGCCCAGCGCCAAGTGGGAGACGAAGGCGGTCAGCGCACACAGGGCGACAACGATGAGCTTCTGGGCGAGGGAGAAGTCGAGGCTGTGACCGCCCGCGCTCGCCGCGGTGACCAGAAGGGTGCTCACGTGGCTGCTCCTCAGGGTTGTCGGCCGGCCCGCGCGGCGATGGCGCGGGCGATGACGGGGGTGGTGGCGGAGATCTGGTCCATGCCGAAGCCGAACACCCTCTTGCCGCCGTCCAGGAGTGCGGTGACCTCCTGCTCGGCGGGAACGCCACGGCCGAAGGTGTGGCAGGCGCCGCTGCCCAGGACGCCGAGCAGCACCCCGAGCGAGGCGCCCGCGCCGGTATGGCAGGTGCCCAGGTAGTAGTCGGCCTGCCCGGCGCGGAGCCTTATCGCCGCGTCCATGTCGTTGGAGAGGGTGATCTCCAGGCCGTCCAGGCGCAGCCGGGTCAGCACGTCGGCCACCTCGGCCTTGCCGAGTCCGCCGGTGAGGATCTTCGTCATGGCCGCTCTCCCTCGAGGTGCCTGTGCGTGCCGGTGCCGGTGCCGGTGCCGGCGTCGGTGGGCGAGTGCCGGTCCAGTACGGCCAGGTGCATCGCCAGGAAATTGATCTCGGAATCGGGCAGGGCGGCGCCGGTGATCCGCTCCGCCCGTCCGGCGATCTCCCGTGCCCGCTCGACGACTTCGGGGCGGTCCGCCAGTTCGTCGGCGACATGCCGGTCGGCGTCGGACGCCGCGATGGACTCGCCGTTCTGCAGCCGGGTGAGGGCCATCACGAGATGACTGGTGAGCATGCCCGCGGTCTCCTCGGAGACCGTTCGTCCGGTCGCGGCCAGCGCCTCCAGCTCTCCCGAGACGAACTCGGCCACTTCGGGGCGCACTTGACCGGTCTCCCGGAACAGCAGGATCCGGAGGGCCAGTTTCTCCTCCATGGCATGTCCTTCCGCGATGCCGGTCCTCGCCGCGGACGACAATAATCAGGATTCTGCTTTTTGAGGAGGGGTCCCGCTGCGACGTCAGTACAGGGGTACGCGCTCGCCTCGCAGCACTTCTCCCTGCACCTCGGTGACGAGGGAGAAGTCCAGCGACCCGCGCACAGCGTCGAGTTCCCGTGTCCGTGCCTCCACGGCGCGGCCGATCAGGGCGGCGCTGGAGTTGCGCAGCGCGAGGTCACGGGTGATCTCGTCGTCCAGCGGCAGGGCTTCGACGTCCGGGCCGAGGTGGTCCCGTACCTCATCGAGATTCCACACGGTGGCGTCCACCTCGGCGCGCGCGAAGAGGCCGCGCAGCTGCATGTACGACGCCTCCACCCAGGTCACGTCCGTCCGTCCGGCGAACGCGCGGGTGGCCAGCATGCGCAGGTCCTCGGAAGAGGAGTCCACCGCGACCCGGAGCCCGCTCGTCGCCGGGGTCACGCCACGGCGCAGCAGCAGCCCGTGCGCCCCCACGTAGGTCCCGGGGCCCAGGTCGGCGACCACCTCCACCGGGTGGTCGGCCGCGAGCCGGTCGGCGGCGAAACGGGAGAGCACGACGAGGTCGGCCCTGCCCTCCAGGAGTGCGCCGAGCCGGGTGGCCGCACCGCGCATGAACGTGATGGCGAAGGGTGCGCCCGCCTGTTCGAAGGCAGCCCTGAGTCCGGTGGCGAGCCCCTCGTACCGGTGCGAGTACGGCAGTGGCATCGCGGCGAGAACGGTGCCGAGACCGGCCAGCCGCCAGAGCAGGGCCCGGTCGGCCCGCAGCAGGAAGGTGCCGAGATGTCCGCGCGCCCGGGTCTCGACGGCTCCCGCCTCCTCCAGCAGCTGCAGCCCCGCCTGCACCGTTCCGTTGCCCACCTTCAGCTCGCCGGCGAAGTCGCGCAGCCGGGGGAGGCGGGTGTCGGACGCACCGGGGGCATGGTGCAGCAGCAGTGCGGCCAGCTGACGGGCGGCCATGCCGTTACGGGTGAGGAAGCGCTCATCCGCACTGCTGATCATTCCGTAATAGTATCCAGAATCCTGGATACTGCCAATAGCTCCGAATAGTCCGGGGTACCCCGGTGCGGGGTGCCGCCAGGATGGTCGCTATGGTTGGACCACTGGCACCGACCGCCGTCGCCGCGGGCCCTTCGGCGGTACGCCCGGCTTGGACCGGGTGGGCGAGATCTCCGTATTCTGCCTACCCGCCCGGCTCCGGGGCCATCAGTGGGAACTGACTGGTACGTGCAAAATATTTAGGATGGCCCGGAATCGGAACACTGGGGTGGTCCGGATCGTTGAGCACGACGTGAGCACGACACCACCAGTCCTCGCCGCCGAACTGGCAGCCGCATGGGCCGACATTCAAGGGCACCACTCCGAGCTGCCGGATCTGGCCGCGCCGGAATCGCTGATCGGGGAGTCCTCTTCCGCCTGCGGCGGCGGACTCTCCTTCGAAAGGCTGCTGCACGAGGCCGTCCATGGAATCGCCGCCGCGCGTGGCATCCGGGACACCTCCCGTGCGGGCCGCTATCACAACCGCCGGTTCCTCGCGATCGCCGAGGAAATGGGCCTGCTCCATCCCGAGGAGCCGCACCCGAGCAGCGGTTTCTCGCTCGTGGCCCTCGCCCCTGAGACGAGACGGCGCTATCGCCAGACCAGCGAACGACTGCAGCGCGCCCTGAAGGCGTACAGCGCCGCCACCGAGACGGACACCGGCGGCAGCTTCCGCGGTCCCGCGGCCCGGCACGGCTCGTCCGGCGGCGGCGTACGGGTCAAGGCGGTCTGCGACTGCGGGCGGAACGTGCGGGTGGTCCCGTCGGTGCTGGCGCAGGCGCCCATCATGTGCGGCGCGTGCGGCAAGCCCTTCCGTATCCCGGACCCCGCGACGGCCGTTCCGGCGGAGGCGGTGGCGGCCGTCGGGTGAGCCGCCGGCCCGGCGGGCGGGTTCGGCCGGCAGAGTGGGGTGTGGCATCATGGTGGGCTGTACTCGACAGTCGCACAGGACCCCTCTCTCCTCCGGCTGACGCGTCCATCGGACATCCGGGTACCGCAACCCCACGTGGTCACCCGCCGTGTCCACCCACGTCAAGACCAGGAGACACCACAGCAGTGGCAGTCAAGATCAAGCTGAAGCGACTGGGCAAGATCCGTTCGCCGCACTACCGGATCATCGTCGCCGACTCCCGCACGCGCCGCGACGGCCGTGCCATCGAGGAGATCGGCCTGTACCACCCGGTGCAGAACCCCTCGCGCATCGAGGTCGACTCGGAGCGCGTGCAGTACTGGCTGGGTGTCGGCGCGCAGCCGACCGAGCCCGTCGCGGCGATCCTCAGGGTCACCGGCGACTGGCAGAAGTTCAAGGGCCTGCCGGCCCCCGAGCCGATGAAGGTCGCCGAGCCGAAGGCCGACAAGAAGGCGCTCTTCGAGGCCGCGGCCAAGGAGTCGGCGGACGAGCCGAAGGGCGGCGCGACCACCCCGAAGGCGAAGAAGGCCGACAAGGCTGAGAAGGCAGACAAGGCTGAGAAGGCCGGCAAGAAGGCGGACGAGGCCGAGAAGGCCGAGTCGTCCACCGAGACGACCGGGGCCTGAGCATGCTCGAGGAGGCCCTTGAGCATTTGGTGAAGGGCATCGTCGACCATCCCGACGAGGTGCAGGTCGAGTCCCGCACCATGCGTCGCGGAAGCGTGCTGGAGGTCCGGGTCCATCCGGACGATCTCGGCAAGGTGATCGGCCGCAGCGGCCGCACCGCACGCGCCCTGCGCACCGTCGTGGCCGCCCTCGGCGGCCGTGGTGTCCGCGTCGACCTCGTCGACGTGGAGCAGGTCCGCTGAGCGCAAGCAGGCAGCACCGGCAGTGGCCGGGGACGGCGAGTGGCCGTCCCCGGCGGGTTTTCGCGTCCGGGCGGCTCAGCGGTACGT
>NZ_JBOHCV010000274.1:0-3901 GCF_050698815.1 Streptomyces sp. | reverse complement strand
GTCCTCCTGTGCGTCTCCGGCCCGGTCATGCGCGCCCGCTCCGCCGCGCGGCGTGCCGGGCGTCGATGCCGGAGAGCCCGCGCACGGCGACGAAGGCCTTCTGCCGGCCGGGCAGCGAGACTCGCTGCCGCAGCACGGCCTGCGGGTCGGCCGCGATCCGGTCCAGCAGCCGGTGGTAGATCCCGGCCATGGCGGCGACACAGGCACCGGACCTGCGGT
Organism: Streptomyces sp.; assembly: GCF_050698815.1. Lineage (GTDB taxonomy): Bacteria > Actinomycetota > Actinomycetes > Streptomycetales > Streptomycetaceae > Streptomyces. The sequence continues at coordinate 3,682 of NZ_JBOHCV010000274.1, read as the reverse complement.
CGAGCAGCGGGAGCAGCTGGTACCCCTGGGCGAACAGTGCCCGGGCGCGCTGGACTTCAAGGTGCACCAGCCCGGCGAAGTCGCTTCCGGCGGGTGCGGCGTCGCTGTGAAAACCGACGGAGCAGCCGAACTTTTCAAGATCCTCCGCAGGCAGATACATACGTCCGTTGTCGGCATCTTCCCGTACATCACGGAGAATATTGGTGAGTTGGAGGGCAAGCCCGAGGGTATCGGCGTATTCGGGGGCGCGGGTCGCCTCCCGCACCCCCGGCAGTGTTCCGAACACGCCGAGGGACAGCCTTCCGATCGACCCGGCCACGCAGCGGCAGTAGACCTTGAGGTCGTCCCAGTCGCCGTAGACCGTGCCGCGCACGTCCAGCAGCACCCCGTCGATCAGTTCGTCGAGTCCGCCCAGCGGAAGCGGGTACCGGCGCGCCGCGTCGCTGAGGGCGACGGCTACGGGGTCGGTGTCGTCGTGCTGGATGTCACCCGCGCGGATCCGGTCGAGCAGTTCCCGGGTGTCCTGGAGCCGGGACTCCTTGGCGGCCGGTTCGAGGATGCCGTCGCCGATGTCGTCGACGCGCCGGGAGAAGGCGTAGAGCGCCGACATCGCCCGTCGCTTCCCGGCCGGCAGCAGCCGGATGCCGTAGGCGAAGTTGCGGGCCTGCACTCCCGTGACGGCCTCGCAGTAGCTGTAGGCGGCCGCCACTGCCGGCGACGCGTACGGTACGGCCCGCACTCTGTCCACGGTCCGCTCACCCCTCTCTGCGCAATGTTGCGACCACCTCGCGCAACTGGCCGCGCTTGGTGGCTCGGGGAGGTCCCGGGAGCACGTCGTATCCGGCGCGGCCGATGGCCCGCAGAGCGGCACGCCCGCCGCCGGTGAACCCGGCGAGCAGCAGCCTGAGCCGGCCGTGCACGCTGGCCACGAGCGGCTCGCCCGCCATCAGCAGCAGCCGGGCCCGCTCGGCCTCGTAGGCCAGCAGGGCCCGTACGGACGCGTTGGCGGTCGGAGCGGCGAGGTCGGCCTCGGAGACGTGGAAGCGGGCCATGTCCTGGGCCGGGAGATAGATGCGGTCGCGGGTCAGATCCTCGGCGACGTCCTGAAGATGTTCGATGATCTGCAGCGCGGTGCACACGTCGTCGGAGTGCCGGATCCGCTCGGGGGTCGCGGTGCCGGTGATGGCCAGGACGAGTCGGCCGACGGGGTTGGCGGACAGCTCGCAGTAGCCGAGCAGTTCGCCGCGGTCGTCGTAGCGGCGGACCTTCTGGTCCTGGCGGTTGGCCTCGATCAGAGCCAGAAAGGGTTCGGGGGTGAGGCCGCGGCGGCGCACGGTGGGCACCAGCGCCCGCAGCAGCGGGTGCACCGGAGCCGGTCCCCTACGGTCGAACACGCGACCGAGGCCGGCTTCCAGTGCGTCGAGCATCACGAGCCGGTCCGCACCCTGATCACTCCCCCAGTCGGGCTCCAGGCCCAGATACGCGGCGTCTGGGCCACCGGGAACGAGATCGCCGTCACCGATGTCGTCGACGAGGCGGGCGTAGCCGTAGACGGCCATCAGGTCCTCGCGCCATTCCCTCGGCAGAAAACGGGGCGCCACCGGGAAGTTCTCGCGCGCGGCCTTGGCGAGGACGGCACGCGCGTGCGCGTCCGCCTCCGCAGTCACCACGTGCTGCCAGTAGCCATTGCCGTCACATCCCCGTTTCTACACCGCTAAGTAAAAACATCCTATTTCGGACACGCCGCATGGGCCTGCCGAGGCGACCGGCGGCCGGCGGGACGGGGCACGACGCGCCGCTCACTCATCCGGAAACGCTCGACCTGGACCCACCTCCGAGCCCGCGCCGTGCGTCAGTCCCTTGCGGGCACATGCCGGCCAGGAAGGCGGACGGCTCTGGCGGTCAGGGAGCCGTGAAGCCCGCGATGACGGCGTCGAAGGCACGCTCGGCCACCACGTGAGTCTGTTCGGCACTCAGCTGGGAAAGGGGGCCGTCGAGGATGAGCATGGCCAGGCCGTGCACCGTCGCCCAGGCGGTGAGCTCCGCTCCCGCCCGGCGCTCCGCGGGCAGCCGGCCGTGCTCGACGAGGGCGTCCAGGGCCTGGACCAGGATGTCGAACGAGCGGAAGGCCCAGCTGCCCTCCTCGGCGGGGTCCAGCGACCCGTCCGGCGAACTCATCCTGAGCGGGTCGCGGCAGAAGGCGACCCGGAAGAGCCCGGGTTCCGCCAGGGCGAAGGCGAGATAGCCGCGCCCGATGGCGCGCACCCGCTCCTCGGCCGGCCCCGGACCGGAACCGGGAACCACCGCCGCCCCGGCCTCCATGGACTCCGTCAGACGCTGCTGCCCCAGCTCCTTGACCGCGTGCAGCAGCTCCGCCTGGCCGGCGAAGTGGCGATAGGCGGCCGTCGGCGAGACCCCGACCCGGCGGGCCGCGGCGCGCAGCACCACGGCCTCCGGCCCGCCGTCACGGGCCAGGTCGGTCGCCGCCTCGATCAGTGCGTTGCGCAGGTCGCCGTGGTGATAGGCGCCCTTGGCGCCGCGCGTACTCCGGTCCGCCTCCGCTCCCGTCCGTGGCCCACCGCTCACACCGGCACTCGCCTCCATGTCCGCCATGCTTCCATCCTGCCCGATGTTGACACTATTAACATGCGGTGGCAATATTCATGTTGACACCGTAAACATCCGCGGCGCGAACACTGCACATGGGGGGACGACCGTGCTCCGACGTATCGCAGAGCTGGCCCTGCACCGGCCACGCGCTCTGCTCCTGCTCAGCCTGATCGCCGTGGTGGCCATGGGTGCCATCGGATTCGGCGCCTTCGGAAAGCTCCAGGGCGGCGGCTTCGAGGATCCCGACGCGCCGTCCAGCCGCGCCCGGACGGTGATCGAGGAGAAGTTCGGCGGTGAGGACAACCTCGTGCTGCTGGTACGCGCCGAGCGCGGCGACCTCGACTCGGCCGCCGCCCGCGAAGCGGGCCGCCGGCTGACCGCGGGCCTGAAGAAGGAGCCGCGGATCTCCCACGTCTCCTCCTACTGGGGCCCCGGCGGCTCGGCCCTCACCTCCGAGGACGGCACCCAGGCGCTCGTCCTCGCCCATGTGAAGGGTGACAGCAGCGACGTCGCCGACCACACCAAGGAGATCACCGACACCTGGAGTGAGGGCCAGGGCCCGCTCGAGGTACGGGCGGGCGGCGGCGCCGCGCTCAACAACGACATCTCCGGCCAGGTCTCCGCCGACCTCGCCGTCGCCGAGGCCATCGCCGTCCCGGTCACCCTCATCCTGCTCGTCGTCGCCTTCGGCAGTGTCGTGGCGGCACTGCTGCCGCTGGCCATCGGGCTGATCGCCATCCTGGGCACCTTCGCCGAACTCTTCGTCCTCGGCAGCATCACCGACGTCTCGGTCTTCGCCGTCAACCTCACCACCGCGCTCGGACTCGGGCTCGGCATCGACTACGGCCTGCTGATCGTCAGCCGCTTCCGCGAGCGGCTCTCCGAGGGCGCCGAGGTGGCGGACGCGCTGCGGACGACCGTGACCACCGCCGGCCGCACCATCGCCTTCTCGGCCGCCACGGTCGTCGCGGCGCTGGCGGCCCTGCTCCTCTTCCCGCCCTTCTTCCTGCGCTCGTTCGCCTACGCGGGCATCGGCGTCGTCTTCATCGCCGCGGTGGCCGCGCTGCTGGTC
>NZ_JBOHCV010000273.1:0-1876 GCF_050698815.1 Streptomyces sp. | reverse complement strand
GCGCCACACCACAAGCCGCACCACAAGCCGCACCGCAAGCCGCACCGCAAGCAGTGGCGGATGCAGCGCGACAGACAGCGCCACCGATGGCTGCGCCCTGTCCGGAAGGGCCGGAGAACGCGGCCGGAAAGCCGGAGCCGGGGTGGGGCGAGCTCGTCACCGCCGCGCTCCTCGGCACCGAGCGGCGCACACCGCCCGGCGGTGGAGGAGCCACGGCCCTGCTGGACGCGGCGGCGGTGGAGACCGTCCGGCACCGGGCCGGGCTGCGGCCCGCCCCCGCCGGTGTACGCCCCGAGCCTGCGCCCCCGGACGCTCGGCCTCTTCTGCCGGCCGCTGCCGCGCGAAGGCTGACGACGCTGCTCACCGCACGTCCGGGCGGCACCGGTCACGACGGTGGCCACCGCCGCGGCGCGGCCCCCGATCTGGCCGAACTGCTCCCGCAGTGGCTGGCCACCGCCAACGCGTACGGATACCGCACGCCCGACGCCCAGCTCCCCGCCCTCCTCGACGCGGCGCGCGCCCGCACCGACATCCGCGCCGCGACGCTGACGTTCGCCGGTCCGCGCGCCCTGTGGCTGGCCCGGCTCAACCCGGACTGGAAGTTCGCGCTGCGCGACGTTCCCCCGGTGGGAGCCACTCCCGGGCCTGCCGAGGAGGGGGAGGCGGTGCGCCGACTGTGGGAGGAAGGCCTCTTCGCCGAACGCGCCGCCCTGCTCATCTCGCTCCGGCGCCGCGACCCGGCCGCGGGGCTGGCCCTGCTGGCCGGCACCTGGCCGGCGGAGCGCGCCGAGGACCGGCTGATGTTCGTGGACTCGCTGCGCGACACCCTTCGCCCCGCCGACGAGCCGTTCCTCGAGCAGGCCCTGAGCGACCGGAGCCGCACCGTACGCGCCACCGCCGCCGAACTGCTCAGCACAATCCCCGGGTCGGCGCTCGCGGCCCGGATGGCGGCCCGCGCCCGTACGCACGTCACCCTCGACCCCATCGCGACCACGCCCCGGATCCTGGTCGAGGCACCGCACGAGTGCGACGCGGCCATGCAGCGGGACGGCGTCATGCCCAGGCCGCCCACCGGGCGGCCCGAACGCGCCTGGTGGCTGGGCCAGCTAGTGGAGGCGGCGCCGACGACGACCTGGTCCGGCCAGTTCGGCGGGCGCACCGCGGCTCAGATCGCCGCACTGCCGGTGGCCGACGACTGGCAGCCGGACCTGCACGCCGCCTGGTGCCGCGCCGCGGTGCGGCAGCGCGACGCGGAGTGGTCGCGGGCGCTGATCGGATCGCCCACCGCACCTTTCGCGGAGGGGCCCGGCGACCCGGCCAAGCTCCTCGCGGTACTGCCGGCGGCGGAACGGGCGGAATGGGCGGCGCGCTTCATCGCGGCGCACGGGCTCTCGGAGGCGTTCCGTCTCCTCGGGGTGTGCGCGGTGCCATGGGCGGAACCGCTGGGCCGTGCCGTGGTCGACGCGCTGGAGATCGCCCGTGACGCGGGCAGCTATCCATGGAGTTTCAGCGGGGTGATGGGCCTGGCCGAGCGCTGCCTCGACCCGTCCGACGCCTCCCGCCTGTACCCGCTGGCGGCGGTGGCGGACGAGCCGGAGGGCGGCTCGCCCGGCGCGGGCGCGTACTGGGCGGAGGCGTTCCAGCGGCTCGTCGCCACGCTGCGACTGCGCGCGGCCATGCGGTCCGAACTCGCCCCCACTCCGGGACCGGGGCCTTCTCCCGTCGACCCCTGACCCTCAGCGGGCCCCGGTGACGCAGCCCAGCGACCGGCCCACGACCCGCCGCCCCCACGAGGCCCGTGCTTCGGGCCGGAGGCCCAGGGAAGCGGGGGGGGGCGGCCGTCACGCCGCGAGGCGGCCGACGTTCGCCCGGATCC
>NZ_JBOHCV010000272.1:0-3809 GCF_050698815.1 Streptomyces sp. | reverse complement strand
CAAGCCGGCGGCGGCGGGCGCCGACAGCCCGTACCCGTAGCGCCCCACCCCGCCACCTCCACTCACCCCCCGCACAAGCAAGGAGAAACGTGAGCGACCAGGCCGACCAGCTCAAGGCAGAGCTCCTCGAACTCGCACTGGAGGCAGCCCACCGGGCCGGCGCCCTCCTGCACGACGGGCGCCCCGCGGACCTGGGCGTCGCCGCCACCAAGTCCAGCACGGTCGACGTCGTCACCGAGATGGACCTCGCCTCCGAGAAGCTGATCACCGGCTATCTCGCCGAGCGCCGCCCTGACGACGGCTTCCTGGGGGAGGAGGGCGCCGAAACCGAGGGCAGCAGTGGCGTCCGCTGGGTCATCGACCCGCTCGACGGCACCGTGAACTACCTCTACGGGCTGCCGGGATGGGCCGTCTCCATCGCGGCCGAGTACGAGGGCGAGACCGTCGTCGGTGTCGTCGAGGCGCCGCCGCGCGGGGAAACCTTCCGTGCGGCCCTGGGCCACGGCGCCTTCCGCAACGCGCAGCCCCTCCGGTGCCGCCCCGCGCCCCCGCTCGATCAGGCCCTGGTCGGCACCGGCTTCAACTACGTGGCGGAGCGCCGCGCGGCGCAGGCCGAGGTGGCCGGGCAGCTCATTCCGCAGGTCCGCGACATCCGCCGCTCCGGCTCGGCCGCCATCGACCTGTGCGACGTGGCCGCCGGACGTATGGACGCCTTCTACGAGCGAGGTCTGCACGCCTGGGACCTGGCGGCGGGCGATCTCATCGCCCGCGAGGCGGGTGCCCGCACCGGGGGCCGGCCGGGGCGGGGACCGGACGGGGAGCTGACCCTGGCCGCGTCGCCCGGCGTCTTCGAGGTCCTCCAGCCGCTGCTGGACCGGCTGGGCGCCTGGCACGACTAGCGCCCCTCCCAGCACCAAACCCCGGGAGCACGGTGGCTCCCGGGGTCCGGTCGGTGTCGTACGGAGGTCGTGGTCCGGCGGTCAGACCGTGGCCGCACCGACCTCGACGCCGTGCTCGGCGGCGAGCCGGCGCAGATCCTCCAGCTCGGCCTGCTCGACGTCCACGAGGAAGTCGTCGCCCGACTCGCGAGCGCGGCTCAGGTCGGTTTCGGTGGTGTGTATACGCTGCAGAATTCCAGCGGTGAACGCGTCCATGGTGCGCCCCCTCGTCATGGGTCGGTGGCACGGGGGTGTGCCGAGGGCCGGTATTCCGGATCACGGCGTGCCCCCTGGCTGGACGGTCGGCTGTCGGCCCGGCTGGTCTCTCGGCCGGGGTGGCAAGCCGCCTACAGGGCGTGATCTGGGGTGTGCCCCTCGTCCTCCCCACCAGGTACCTCAGGGAAACCTCAAGTTCCCCGAAAAATTCCGCGGCCTTGATACGGGAAGGCTCCTACCGCCCACTTACCGCCGATTTACCGGGGCACGGGGCAGGATGGCAGTACCGGACACCCCCGCAGACCCATGGAAGGAAGCGCCGTGCGCGTACTCGTCGTCGAGGACGAGCAGCTGCTCGCCGATGCCGTCGCGACCGGGCTCCGCCGGGAGGCCATGGCCGTCGACGTGGTCTACGACGGCGCCGCGGCCCAGGAGCGCGTCGACATCAACGACTACGACGTCGTCGTACTCGACCGTGACCTCCCGCTCGTGCACGGCGACGACGTCTGCCGCAAGATCGTGGACCTGGGCCTGCCCACCCGGGTGCTGATGCTCACCGCCTCCGGTGACGTCAGCGACCGCGTCGAGGGACTGGAGCTGGGCGCGGACGACTATCTGCCCAAGCCGTTCGCCTTCTCCGAGCTCACCGCGCGGGTACGGGCGCTGGGGCGCCGTACCACCGCCGCGCTGCCGCCCGTCCTGGAGCGGTCCGGGATCACGCTGGACCCCAACCGCCGCGAGGTCCACCGGGACGGTGTGCGGATTCAGCTCGCGCCGAAGGAGTTCGCCGTCCTGGAGGTGCTGATGCGCGGCGAGGGGGTCGTCGTCTCCGCCGAGCAGCTGCTGGAGAAGGCGTGGGACGAGAACACCGACCCGTTCACCAACGTCGTCCGGGTCACGGTGATGACGCTGCGTCGCAAGCTGGGCGACCCTCCGGTGATCGTCACCGTTCCCGGTGCCGGATACCGGGTCTGACGGCCGATGGCAGCCTCCACGACTCCCTCCGGCCCGCCCGGACCGCCGGGCCCCTCGCGTCCGGCGCCGCAGCAGGCGCAGTCGCCGCCACCGCCCGTGGCGGCCCCGCCGAAGCCCACCTGGGATCCGCGCGACGACGTGCCCGGCGCGTTCCCCTGGCTGCGGCCCACCATCCGGATACGGCTCACCCTGCTCTACGGCGGGATGTTCCTGATCGCCGGCATGGTGCTGCTGACGATCATCTATCTGCTCGCGGCGCAGGCGCTGCACGAGGGCAGCAGGCTGCCCTTCCGTATCCTCAACGCCAACGCGCAGCTCACCTCCGACAGCTGCCCCGGGCTGACCGGGACACTGCCGAGCGCGCAGTTCATGGACCGGCTGAGCGAGTGCACCGACGCGCAGCGCGCCCTCGCCCTGGACGAGCTGCTGCAGCGCTCGCTGCTGGCGCTGCTCGGACTCGCGGTCGCCGCCTTCGCCTTCGGCTATGTGATGGCGGGCCGGGTGCTCGCGCCGCTCGGCCGGATCACCCGGACCGCGCGCCAGGTCGCGAGCTCCGATCTGCACAAGCGGATCGAGCTGGAGGGCCCGGACGACGAGCTGAAGGAGCTCTCGGACACCTTCGACGAGATGCTCGACCGGCTGGACCGCGCCTTCACCGCACAGCAACGCTTCGTCGCGAACGCCTCGCACGAGCTGCGCACGCCGCTGGCCATCAACCGCACCCTGCTGGAGGTCCAGCTCTCCGATCCGGCGGCCTCTCCCGAGCTGCAACAGCTCGGCAAGACGCTGCTGGCCACGAACGAGCGCAGCGAGCAGCTGGTGGAGGGTCTGCTGCTGCTGGCCCGCAGCGAGAACGAGATCGTCGCCCGCAAGCCCGTCGACCTGGCGGAGGTGGCCGGGCAGGCGGTGGAGCAGGTGCGGGCCGAAGCGGAGAGCAAGGGCGTCGAGCTGCGCGGAGTGCGCCGGCCCGCGTACGTACAGGGGAACGGGGTGCTGCTGGAGCGCGTCGCGCTCAACCTCGTGCAGAACGCGGTGCGCTACAACCAGCGGGAGAACGGCTGGGTGGCGGTCGGCACGGAGGCGGTGCCGGGACACGCGGTGCTGGTGGTGGAGAACACCGGTCCGGCCGTCCCGGCCTACGAGATCGACAACCTCTTCGAGCCTTTCCGGCGGCTGCGCAGCGACCGTACCGGCAGCGACAAGGGGGTCGGCCTGGGCCTGTCCATCGTGCGGTCCGTGGCACGGGCACACGGCGGCTCAGTGACGGCGGAGCCCCGGGAGACCGGTGGCCTGGTGCTGCGGGTCGTGCTCCCTGTCTGAGACCATTCGCCCGGCGAAGATCGTCGAGAGCGGCAGGGAGCCGGCGGGAGTTCGCTGTCTGCGGAATTCCCCTGCTCCCCACCTCGTCGGCTCACCCTGTGATCGATCACACATGTGGTTTTTCAGCCTTAAGCCCTTCGTGATCTCGGTACGGGAAGAATTACCGGAAACTCCAGGTTTCCGCAGGTGGAGATCATGGGCAGAACCGGGGGTGCGTGCGCGAAGCATGACCAGGGGACCGTTTAAGGTCCTCCTCGGCAGCCGACGCGATCACCTCTTCAGGGGTGCGGTTGGGTGTCGATTGAGTAACAGACCTTGATGTGAGGCAAAATCTCCGCCTCAGGTCGGGCACAAGTCCGG
>NZ_JBOHCV010000271.1:0-11009 GCF_050698815.1 Streptomyces sp. | reverse complement strand
AGCTCCGTCACCACCACGTCCAGCGCCCTCGGCTTCCCCGGCTTCGCCGCGGCGCCCTCCTCCACCCGGTAGCCCAGCCACCGCAGCGACTCCGCCAGTTCGGCAGGCGTACCCGGCGCCGTCCCGGCCTCCAGCAGGGCGCGTACGATCCGCCCCTTCGTCGCCTTGTTGAAGTGGCTGACCACGGACCGCTTCTCGACCCCGTCCACGACGGTGGACTGCAACACCCGGACGGTGACCGTGCGTTCGGCCAGCTCGCCCGCCGGCTTCCACATCTGCGCGTAGGCCGTCGATCGCAGATCCAGTACGAGCCCCTTCCCGGCCATCGCCGGCAGCACGGCCCCCAGCGGCTCCCGCCAGTACGTACCGAGCGCACCCGGCCCCGGCAGCCGCACCCCGCCCGAGCAGCGGTAGGCGGGAATCCGGTCCTTGATCCCCACCACCCCCCACAAGGCGGAGAAGACCAGCAGCGACCGGCCCGCCCGCCGCTTGGCGGCCGGGCTCAGCGTGGCCAGGCCGAGCGCGTCGTAGAGCACCCCCGTATAGAGCTCGCCGGCGGGCCGCGCGGGTGCGGTGCGCAGTGCCGCGTTCCTGGCGACCTCTCCGCGCAGCCCTTCACTCAGCCCCAGCACCTCGCGGGCCTTCTCCTCGTCACCGGAGCAGAGCGTGATCAGCTCCTCCAGCACCGTCTCCCGCGCCTCCGCCAGCCCCGCCGGCGGCAACGCCCCCGGATCCAGTGGGCGTCCCCGGCCTCCCGCGGCCTTCCCCTCGGACGGCGGCAACAGCACGAGCACGGCGGATCTCCTTCGCGGATACGACAGCGGGGTCGCCCAGCAGCGTATGCGGTGCGGAGGCGGCGTTACGCCGCCCCGTCCCCCTGCTCCACCCGGGCGACGAGCGCGCGCAGCTGCCGGGGCGACCAGCCGGTGAGGTCGGCGATCGCCGCCTCCTCCTCCGGGCCGCCCTCGCGCAGCGCCTCCGCCGCCTCGGTCTCCAGGTCCTTGCGGGCCGCGTCGAGGGCGGCGACGGCTTCGCGATAACGCTTCGCGGCGAGTTCAACGGCTGCTTCGGTGTCCATGAGGTCATCGTGACACGGACGGACTGTGCCGTTGTCAGAGGCTTTGCGCTGATACGCGGTGTTCCGTGACCTTCCTCAGTCTGAACACGCCCCGTTCGGTCGCACGGTGGACGCCCCACCGCGCTCGGCGAGGCGTGCACGCTCCGGAGGTGAACGCATGTCCACAATGGTCATGGCTCCCTGTTCGTACACCACTCGATGTGATGGGTCGTCATGAGGCAGTAGTTATGGGGGTGGTTGCCAGTGGTGCAGCATCGGCCGTCGAGGCAGGACCTGGTGGTGCAGCGTCGTCGTGACGGATTCATCGGCCGCCGCGGCGAAGTCGCGGTCTTCCGGGACAACCTGGCTCGGGACCCGGAGGAGTCGGCCTGTCAGTTCCTCTTCTACGTACACGGCTTGGGCGGCGTCGGGAAAACCACCCTGCTCCGTCACTGGGAGTACCTGGCCCGCGAACACGGGGCGGTCACGGCCCGGGTGGGGGACGAGGTGCACAGCGCGGTGGAGGCGATGGAGGCCGTCGCGGGTCAGCTGGAGAAGCAAGGCCGGCCGCTGAAGAAGTTCGCGAAGCAGGCGGCTGCCTACCACCGGCGGCGTCACGAGGCCGAGACGGCCAGTACGGAGACTCAGCCACCGACCGCCTCCGCATCCAGCACCGTTGTGGCCCAGCTCGGGCTGGCCGGGCTGGGTCTGGTCCCCGGCGTCGGCACGGTCGCGGGCGTACTGGACCTGCAACAGGCGGCGCTGGGCGCTGACAAGGTACGGGACCTGTTCAGAAGCCGCTTCCGCAAGCACGAAGATCTCCAGCTCGTCCTGTCCCCCCTGGAAACCCTCACACCGGTCTTCCTCGAGGAACTGAGCGAGATCGCTGAACGGAACACCTGGGTGGTGCTGTTCTTCGACACGCTGGAGCGCACCGGCCCCCTGTTGGAGACATGGCTGCGCGACATCACGCTGGAGTCCCGCTACGGCACTCTGCCCGTCAACGTGCAGACGGTGATGTGCGGGCAGGGCCGGCTGGAGACCGAATGCTGGGGCGACTCCCTGAGTCTTGTCCAGCACGTGCCGTTGGCGGTCTTCACCGAGGACGAAGCCCGTCAGCTCCTCGCCGCCCACGACGTCACCGACGAAAGAGTCATCGAAGTCGTCCTCCAGCTGTCCGGACGGTTGCCGGCCTGGGTCGACGCTCTGGCACAGGCACGCCCCGCCGGCCCGGACGCGGTCGGCGACCCGACCGACAGCGCCGTCGAGCGCTTCTTGAAGTGGGAGACCGACCCCGACCGCCGGCAGACCGCGTTGGCGTGCGCTCTGCCTCGGCAGCTCAACGAAGACCTCTACCGGCTCCTCGCACCTGAGCCGCTGGCGGGGGAGTACGCGTGGCTGCGCGGCCTGACCTTCGTCAGCGGCGACAACGGGCACAGCCGCTACCACGACGTGGTACGTACTCCCATGCTCCGGCTACAACGTGCCGGGTCCCCCCTGCGCTGGCAGCAGCAGCACCTCAGCCTCGCCCGGGCGCACCGGGACAAGCGCCGGGCCCTGGAGTCCTCTCTCGACTCCGACGGCCTCTGGAAGGACGCCGGTTGGCGGGAGGCCCGTCTCGAGGAGATGTATCACCGGTTGTGCGCGAATCCGCGCGACGCCCTCCCCGAAGCGCTGGAAGCCGCCCTTCAGGCCGGCATGGCCGGCAGCGTTCTCTTGCACCGCTGCGCCAGAACCATCGCGCAGGCGGGCCAGGACACCGGCAACGACAACGTCGCGGCATGGGGCCGCCGCCTGAGTACTGCCGAAGACGACGCCGTGGAGATATCCCGGGTCCCATCGAGGAGGACGGCGGACGAGTCGGCCTGTGCGCCGCTTCCGGCTCGATGGAGTGAATGCGGCGGGCGTCGCCGCGTACAGGCGCGTCAGCCCGCGCGGCTCGGCGTCGCCACCGACCTGGACTGGTCGCACGGCCGAGGGCCGGAGGTGCGCGGGCCGGGCGAGGTGATCCTGAGGGCAGTCGCAGGACGGTGCGGCGTGGTCGGCGAACTGTCCGGCGACGGTCAGCGGAAGCTCGCACACCGCATCGAGGGCTGACGCTGCGCGCGGCCTGCGACCAGCACCTGCTCACGCTGCGCACCGCATACGGCCGATGTATAGAGGAGACATGGCGCAGCGGCTCGTTAACCTTCGGCGGTCCGGGCGGTCCGGGCAAGCCAGTGATGCCTGGCTGGCCATTCCGATCGCCCTGCTGGTGGGGATCCTCATGCTGGAGGCGTTCGGGCCTGGCCACGTCCACCTCGGCCCGCTGCTGGTCGCGGCCCCCATGATCACCGCGTACTTCGCCGGCGCGTGGCTGACCGGACTGATGACTGTGCTCGCCGTGGCGACCCAGGCGGGGATAACGGTGCTGAGCCACCACGACGATCTGATCTCGGCGGACCACATGGCCCAGATCATCGCCCTGACCCTTGCGGGCTTTTTCCTCGTGATCTTTTGCGTGCTGCGCGAACGCCGCAGGCGAGAGCTGCAGCAGGTCCGGTACGTCTCGGAGACCGCGCAGCGTCTCGTCATGCGCCCGCTGCCGGAGAAGATCGGACCGCTGAGAGTCGCATCCATGTACCTTGCCGCCGAGGCCGAGGCCCTGGTCGGCGGCGACCTGTACGCGGTCGCGCGCACCGGCACCAGCACGCGGCTGATCATCGGGGACGTGCGGGGGAAGGGCATGCCCCCCTTCGGTGACGTGCCCTGCTGCTCGGCGCCTTCCGGGCGTCCGCACACCGCGGCGTGCCCCTGGCGGACCTTGCGGCCTATCTCGACGGCAGTGTCACCTGGAACCTGACCGTGCCGGGCGAGTCCGGTGAGGTCGGAGAGAGCTTCATCACCGCCGCCATCCTCGACATCCCCGACGCGGGCGACGCGATCGAAGTGATCGAATGCGGCCACTCGTCGCCGATCATGGTGCGGGGCCGCCACGTCACGACGATCGACTTGGACCATCCGGCGCTTCCTCTGGGACTCGGGGAGCTGGCGCCCTCCCGCTACCACGTCCAAGAGGTTCCCTTCGGGGCCGGAGACCTCCTGCTGCTCTACACGGATGGAGTCATCGAGGCCCGCGACTCCACCGGCGCCTTCTATCCGCTCGCCGAGCGGATAGAAGGCTGGGTGGGCTGCCACCCCGATGCCTTCCTGCACCACCTCAAGCGGGACCTGTTCGACCACGTCGGCGGGCACCTGAACGACGACGCCGCCGTGATCGCGATCGAGCGCCTGCCGGTACGCACGGACCTTGCGGGCAGCCCTACGGGCTGAGCGCGGGCGGCAGCCAGGCCGGGCCCAGGGCGGCAGCGAGGTCGCCCGGGAACCTCAGCGGGACAGAGGCGGACGAGTCGGCCTGTACGCCGGGTTCTGGCTCCCCGGGGCCTCGCGGCCACGGGGGAGGCGGCCATCCCTCTCGGGCCGGCGTTACCGCCGGCCTCGTGCGGTCCACCCGCGGACTCGGGCGGGCAGCCCTCGGTCGTCCGCGCAGGGCCGTCAGCCGACGGCCCCTCTTGACCTTGCTCCGGATGGGGTTTACCGAGCCGCCCAGGTCGCCCTGGGCGCTGGTGGTCTCTTACACCACCGTTTCACCCTTACCGGGGCCTTGCGGCTCCGGCGGTCTGTTTTCTGTGGCACTGTCCCGCGGGTCACCCCGGGTGGGCGTTACCCACCATCCTGCCCTGTGGAGCCCGGACGTTCCTCGGCGGGACTGCGAGGTCCCGACGCGGCCGCCCGGCCGGCTCGTCCGCCGTGTCTCCATCGTACCCGCGGGTCAGGGCCGGCTCCGCAGCGAGTCGGGGGACAGCTCGGCGGGGGTGCGGTGTCCGGACAGGCCCAGGGTGAGGTCGAGGTCGGCCAGCAGGCTGCGCAGCACATGCCGTACGCCCTCCTCGCCGCCGTGCGCCAGCCCGTACGCGTACGGGCGCCCGACCAGCACCGCGCGGGCGCCGAGGGCGAGGGCCTTGAGTACGTCCGAGCCGGTACGGACGCCGGAGTCGAAGAGGACCTCCAGCCGGTCGCCGACCGCTTGGACGATCTCCGGCAGGGCGTCCAGCGAGGCGATGGCGCCGTCGACCTGGCGGCCGCCGTGGTTGGAGACGACGACACCGTCCATGCCGGCGTCGGCGGCCCGGCGGGCGTCGTCCGGGTGCAGGACGCCCTTGAGCACGATCGGCCCGTCCCAGTGTTCCCGCAGGAAGGGCAGCTGGTCCCAGGAGTGGTCGGTGCCGGTGAACATCGGCACCCAGCGCAGCACCGCCGAAATCACGTCCTCCTCCGGCGACTTGTCGAGTCCGGCGCGGAAGGCCGGGTCGGAGAACGGGATGGCTGTGCCGACGCCGCGGATGAAGGGCAGGTAGGACCGGTCCAGGTCCTGCGGGCGCCAGGCGAGGGTCCAGGTGTCGAGGGTGACGACGAGGGTGCTGAAACCGGCCCGGCGGGCGCGGTCGAGGATGCTGACGCAGACGTCCTCGTCGTTGGGCCAGTAGAGCTGGAACCAGCGGGGGCTGTCGGGGCCGTTGGCCTCGGCGACCTGTTCGACGGTGTGTGAGGAGGCCGTCGACAGCACCATCGGGACGCCGAGCGAGGCCGCGGCTCGAGCGGTGGCCAGCTCGCCGTCCGGGTGCACGATCGACTGGACGCCGACAGGCGCGAGCAGGACCGGTGCGGGCATCCGGGTGCCGAGCACGGTGGTGCTCAGGTCACGTTCGCCGGCGCCGCGCAGCATGCGCGGGACGAGGCGGTGCCGGTCGAACGCCTCACGGTTCGCCCGGTGCGTGGCCCCGGAGCCCGCCGCTCCGGCGACGTAGCCGAAGGCGCCGGGGTCGAGCTGTTCGCGGGCGGAGGCGCCGAGGAGGGTGAGGTCGGTGGTGAAGGGCGGCAACTGGCCGTCGAGGCCGTTCAGGTAGATGTCGTTCTGGTAGTTGCCGAAGCCCGGCCCGGACGTCTCGCTCATCGTGCTCGTACCCCTCACTCACCACGGGATCCAAGTGCCCCTCCCGGCAACCTTTGCCCTGTCGCGCAAACATTGCCGGTCACGGCACTAGCTGCTGGGCAATGAGTCTGCGTCGGGCGGGTCCCCTCCCGCTAGACCTGGGTCCGCAGAGGTCTCGGCAGCGCCGTTCGCCGCCGCCCCCTTCCCCGCTCCCCTGCCCACGCCGCCGTTCGCCGCCGTGCGGGCGACGCGCCACCCGATCGACATGCCCGTGTCGCGTGGCTGCTAGCCCATCGCCTCCTGCGCGCGGTCCAATCATATGTATGACAAATCCTCTGACCGTGGACAGTGAATTCCGCGCTGCCGCACGGCACCTGGGCCGGCGCAGAGTGCTGACCGGCACCACGGCGGCCGTCGCCCTCGCCCTCGGCACGAACCTGCCGCAGACCGCCCACGCCGCGCCGCGACTGGATCCCGCCGCCCTCCACAAGGACCCCTTCACGCTCGGCGTGGCCTCCGGTGACCCGCTGCCCGACTCCGTCGTGCTGTGGACCCGCCTCGCGCCCGAGCCGTTCGAGCCGGACAGCGGGCTCCCCGCCCAAGCCGTCACCGTCCAGTGGGAACTGGCGAGCGATCAGCAGTTCACCCGCACCGTCAGCAGCGGAAAGGTCACCGCGCACCCCGAGTTCCATCACGCCGTGCACGTCGTGCCCGAGCGGCTCGCGCCGCGCACCCGCTACTACTACCGTTTCCGCGTCGGCAAGTGGACCAGCCCCGTCGGACGCACCCGCACAGCGCCCGCCGCCGACGAGCTGCCCGAGTCGCTGCGCTTCGCCTTCGTCTCCTGCCAGGCCTACCACGACGGGTACTTCACGGCGCTGCGGCACCTGGCCCAGGAGGACGGCATCGATGCCGTCCTTCACCTGGGCGACTACCTGTACGAGTACGCCGTCGACGCGCAGGGAGGCGACCGCGCCGACCCGGCCCTCGCACTGCCCGACCACTTCAACAAGGAGACCGTGACGCTGGCGGACTACCGCCTGCGGTACGCGCTCTACCACTCCGACCCCGACCTGCAGGCCGCGCACGCCGCCCACCCCTGGATCGTCACCTGGGACGACCACGAGGTGGAGAACAACTACGCGGACGAGATCCCGGACGGCTCACCGCCCGAGGCGTTCCTCGCCCGCCGGGCCGCCGCCTACCGCGCGTACTACGAGAACCTGCCGCTGCGTCCGCCCCAGCAGCCCCGCGGCGCGGACCTCCAGCTCTACCGCCGGCTGCACTTCGGGCGGCTCGCCCAGTTCGACATCCTCGACGGCCGTCAGCACCGTGACGACCAGTCAGCCGGTGACGGCTGGAAGGTGCCCACCGCCGAGACCAACAGGCCGGACCGCACCATGCTCGGCAGCACCCAGGAGCGCTGGCTCGCCGACGGCTGGCAGCGTTCGCGCGCGGTGTGGAACGTGGTACCGCAGCAGTGCATCCTCTCCCGCCGCCGCAACCGGACCACCGGCCCCTACCCGCTGTCCATGGACGCCTGGGACGGCTATCCGGCAGCGCGGCAGCGCTTCCTGGACGGGGTACGGGCGGCGGGCGTCGCGAATCTGGTCGTGCTCACCGGTGACGTACACGTGCACTACGCCATGGACATCAAGGAGGACTTCGACCGGACGGACTCCCGCACGGTCGGTGTGGAACTGGTCACCACCTCAGTCGCCAGCGGCGGCGACGGTGTCGCCAAGCCGGGCAACTGGCAGACCTTCCTGGACGCCAACCCGCACATGAAGTTCTACGACGGGCGGCGCGGATACGTCCTGCTCACGCTCGACCAGCGGCAACTGCGCGCGGACTACCGCACGGTCGACGTGATCACCAAGCCGGGGGCGCCCGTCAGCACGGCCGCGTCCTTCGTCTCGCGGGCCGGCCGGCCGGGCCTCAGCTCCGCCTGACAACCGCCCGCAGCGAGGCAGCCGTCCGGGAAATCGGTGAGCCGGGAACGGAAATCTCTGGGAGAATGTGTCTGCCGTTAACAATCTCCTGGAGAGGTGCATGACCGATCCCGGCCCTACCCGCTCGGCCGCCGCCATAGCCCCGGTCGGCATCGCCGACCCCGACCCCGACGCACTCGCCCGCCCGGCCACCGGAACCGTCGCATCGCCCCTGCCCGGCACAGACGGCACGGCACCCACGGCACCCACGCCACCCCTGGTCCCCCTGTCGCCGGATACCCGCCCCGAGCTCACCGACCTCACCCGCCGTCAGCGCGCGGGCCTGCTGGTGACCCTCATACTCGGCAGCCTCACCGCCCTCCCCGCGCTGTCGATGGACATGTACCTCCCGGCGCTTCCGGCGGTCGGCGGCACCCTGCACACCCCGGCCGCCACGGTGCAGCTCACGCTCACCGCGTGCCTGCTCGGGCTCGCTGTGGGGCAGCTGGTGGCCGGTCCGATGAGCGACCGGTTCGGGCGCCGCCGCCCGTTGCTGACCGGCATGGCCGTCTACGTCGCCGCGAGCGCGGCCTGCGCCCTGGCGCCCGGCATCGAGACGCTGATCGTCTTCCGGCTGGTGCAGGGCCTCGCCGGGGCCGCGGGAATCGTGATAGCCCGCGCTGTCGTGCGCGACCTGTACGACGGGCTCGCCATGGCCCGTTTCTTCTCCACCCTGATGCTGATCGGCGGCCTCGCCCCCATCCTGGCGCCCGTGCTCGGCGGCCAGATCCTCCGCTTCACCGACTGGCGCGGTGTCTTCCTCGTCCTCACCGGCATGGGCGTCCTGATCGGTCTGATCGCGGCCCGCTGGCTGCCGGAGACCCTGACACCGGCCAAGCGGCACAAGGGCGGTGTGCCGGAAGCCCTGCGCACCATGCGCGGCCTGTTCGGCGACCGCGTCTTCACCGGCTATCTGCTGGCGGGCAGCTTCGCCTTCGCGGCGCTCTTTGCGTACGTGGCGGCCTCACCCTTCGTCGTGCAGGAGATCTACGGAGCCTCGCCGCAGACCTTCAGCCTGCTGTTCATGGTCAACTCCATCGGTCTGGTCACCGCCGGCCAGATCAACGGCAAGATCCTGGTCGGCCGGGTGTCACTCGACCGGGTGCTCGGCTTCGGACTCTGCATGACCGGGGCGGCGTCGGTCGCCCTGCTGCTGATGACCGGCGGTGTGTTCGGGCGGGTGGGCCTGGTGCCGGTCGCCGCCGCGCTGTGCGTGCTGATGTCCGGTATGGGTTTTGTCATGCCGAACGCCAACTCCCAGAGCCTGATGCGCGCCCCGCACGCCGCCGGATCGGCGTCGGCGCTGCTGGGCGCCTCGCAGTTCCTCATCGGCGCGGTGGCCTCACCACTGGTGGGCATCGCGGGCGAGCGGACCGCCGTGCCGATGGCGGTGGTTCAGCTGGGCGCGCTGCTGGTCGCGGCTGCCGCGTTCGTGGGACTGTGCCGGCCGTGGCGCACGCGAGGCTGAGGAGCGCGGCCACTCCCGAGAGCGCGGGGCTGCGCGCGCCGGAACTGGCCGCTCTCACCGAGGAGATCGACGCGCTGCCCTTACGCGGCTGGTGCGCCGGCGCGGTGGTGCTGGCCGGACGCGGGCGGTACGTCGCGCTGGAGCACGCCACCGGCTGGGCGGTGCGGTACGCGTCGTACGACCCGGAGTCCGGCGGTGGCGTCGAGCTGCCCCGCGAGCAGTGGCAGCCGGTGACCCCGGACACGCGCTTCGACCTCGCCTCGCTCACCAAGCTCTTCACGGCCCTCGCCGCGATGCAGCAGTGCGAGCGGGGGGCCCTCGAGCTGGACCGGGCGGCGGCCGGCTACGTGCCGGAGTTCGGCGCGCACGGCAAGGCCCATATCACGGTGCGGCAGCTGCTCACCCACACCTCCGGGCTGCGGCCCGAACTGCCCTTCTACGAACGCCCGTCCGATCCCCTGACCCTGCTGTGGGACGAGCGGCCGGTCACGGCACCCGGCAGCACGTACGCCTACTCCGACCTCAACCTCATCGCGCTCCAGCAGGTACTCGAGCGGCTCACGGGCCGCGGTCTGGACACCCTCGTACGGGAGGGGATCACCGAACCGCTGGGCATGCGCCGCACCACCTACGGGCCCGTACCGCCCGAGTCCGCCGCCGCCACGGAGGACCAGCGCCGCCCCTGGGCGAAGGCCGACCGGGGCATGCTGCGCGGGACGGTGCACGACGAGAACGCCTGGGCCCTGGGCGGGGTCGCGGGCCACGCGGGCCTCTTCGCCACCGCCGCCGACCTCGCCGTCCTGTGCCGCACGCTGCTGACGGGCGGCGCCTACGGCCCGGCCCGGGTGCTGACCGCCTCGTCGGTGGCCCGGCTGCTGGCGCCGCCGGGGCTGGGCTTCGCCGTCGACCAGCCGTGGTTCATGGGCGAACTGGCCGGCGCCCGCAGCGAGGGCCGGGCGGCCGGGCACACCGGCTTCACCGGTACGAGCCTGGTCCTGGACCCGGTCACCGACACCTTCCTGATCCTGCTGGCCAACACCGTCCACCCCGTCCGCCGCCCACCCGACAACGGCCCCCGTGCCGCCGCGGCGACCCGGCTGGCCCGCTCCGTTCAGGAGGGCCCGGGCGTGCGGGGCCGTAGCGCTCCCTAGACTGTCGCGGTGATCGACGAAGAACTGCGCCGCGCCCTCGCCGCGCTGGTGGACGGCCTGCCGCCGCGGCAGGCGGCCGGTGCCGTGGAGCGGCTGATGGCCAGTTACCGCGGCCCCACCCCGACCGGCGCACCTGTGCTGCGGGACCGTGCGGACGTCGTCGCCTACGCCGCGTACCGGATGCCCGCCACCTTCGCCGCCGTCCGCGCCGCGCTGGACGCCTTCGTGGAACGCACGGGGGAGTGGCGGCCGGCGCACCATCTGGACATCGGCGGCGGCACCGGCGCGGCGGTCTGGGCCGCCGCGGCGGTCTGGGGCGACGCGGCTCCGGACGGCACGCCGCGCCGCGCCACCGTGCTCGACTGGGCCG
>NZ_JBOHCV010000270.1:0-5736 GCF_050698815.1 Streptomyces sp. | reverse complement strand
GGCGATTGGCGCTCACGTATGTGCCCTTCGGCTACGGGTATGGGGGAACACCCGCAGGATACCGGTGGGTTACCGGGCGCTCGCAGCGTCGCGGCCCAGACACGAGTTCGGGCCCTGACCAGGGAGGTCAGGACCCGAACTGAGTATTGCTCCGCCGCCAGGACTCGAACCTGAACCGGGGACACCAAAAGACCCTGTGCTGCCTCTTACACTACGGCGGAACGAAAGTCAAGAGGGAGTCGTGGTTCCCTCCCTCTTGATGCTGGCCTCTACTATGCCGTACCACCAGCCCTCTACGCGACGATACAGATCAGCACCTTGTCGTACGCGCACCACGAGGCAGCCCCTGTAGTCGGCACCCACATTCTGGGCGCAGCCGGAAAAGGGGTGGCAGGCGGTCGTACGCTGGCTTGCATGACCGAGCCGGGGGAGAGCCGGGCCGTTGGCGGCCCGTGGTGGTGGGAACGGCGGCGGAGCGCCGCGCTGGATGTCGCCCTGGGGGCGGTGTCCTCGGGGGAGTGTGCTTTTCAGGGGGTGGAGTTCGCCGCCGAGGCCGGGGTGCCGACGGCTGCCGGGGTGGTGCTGGGGGTCGTGGCGGGGGCGACGCTGGTGCTGCGGCGGCGTTGGCCGATCGCTGTGGTGCTGGTGGCGGTCGCGGTGTCGCCCGCCGAGATGGGTCTGCTGCTCGGCATCGTCGGGCTCTACAGCCTGGCGGTTTCGGACGTGCCTCGCCGGATCACGGTGCTGCTGACGGGGATGACGGCGGTGGCCGTGGTGATCAGCACGCTGATCCGGCTGCAGCAGGGTGTCGGGCGCGACCCGGCCTTCGACCCGCCGGCGTGGTTCATTCCGCTGGTGTCCGTCGCGCTGTCGCTGGGGGTGACCGCTCCGCCGGTGCTGCTGGGGCTGTATCTGCGGGCGCGCAGGCGGCTGGTGGAGTCGTTGCGGGAGCGGGCGGACGGGCTGGAGCGGGAGTTGGCGCTGCTGGCGGACCGTGCGGAGGAGCGGGCCGAGTGGGCGCGTAACGAGGAGCGGACCCGGATCGCGCGGGAGATGCACGACGTGGTCGCGCACCGGGTGAGTCTGATGGTGGTGCATTCGGCGGCGCTGCAGGCGGTGGCGTTGAAGGATCCGGAGAAGGCGTCGAAGAACGCTGCGCTGGTCGGTGACATGGGACGGCAGGCGCTGACGGAGCTGCGGACGATGCTGGGTGTGCTGCGTTCGCAGCAGCAGGCTCCGGGGAACCCGGCGAAACCCGAGCATCCGCTGAAACCCGGGCAACCGGAGAAGCCGGGCGGCGGCGGGCCGGCGCGGCTGGCGGAGTTCGCGGTGGCCGTGGCGGGTTCGGTCAGGGGCGGGGGACGCGAGCGGGGCGGGTCCGTTCCGGTGGCCGCGGTGGAGGAGAAGGTGGTTGCCGAGGGGCCTCGGCTGGGCGAGCTGGAGGCGCTGGTGGGGCAGTCGCGGACGGCCGGGATGGCGGTCGAGCTCTCGGTGGAGGGGGAGTCGTCGGGCGGCTACGCGGCGGGGGTGGAGCAGACGGCGTTCCGCGTGGTGCAGGAGGCGCTGACGAATGTGCACAAGCACGCGCCGGGCGCGCGTACGCGGGTGCGGCTGGCGCATCGTGCGGCGGAGGTCGCGGTGCAGGTGGAGAACGAGCCGTCGGTGGCGGGTGACGGTGCGCAGGACGCGGGGCTGCCGAGCGGTGGCAACGGTCTGGTGGGGATGAAGGAGCGGGTGGTGGCGCTGGGCGGCGGGTTCGTGTCGGGGCCGACGGACGCGGGTGGTTTCCGGGTGTCGGCGGTCATTCCGGCGGGGCGGGCCCGTGTGGAAGGGGCTGCCGGGGCAGACCGGGCGCGTACGGGCGGGTGAGCCGTTCGGGGCGGGTGCCGGTGAGCAGCGCGGCGAGTGCGGTGTCGAAGTCGCGCCCGAGGTACCAGTCGCCAGTGTGGTCGAGGCTGTAGACGCGTCCTTCGGTGTCGATGGCGAGGAGGGCGGCGTCGTCACCGTCGGTGCCCAGGGGGCAGATCTCGGTGCCGAGCGCGCGGCCGAGGTCGGCGAGCGTACGGGCGGCGTAGCGGGCGTGCAGGGGGTCGATGCGCAGGCCGGCGGCGGCGATGTGACGTCCGGGGCCGGTGGGGTCGATGGGCAGGTTGCCGAATTCGGCCCAGACCTCGACGGCGGCGGGGAAGACGGCGTGCTGGTGGCCGCCGGACGAGGTGTGGCCGCGGAGGGCGTCGGCCCAGTGTTCCGCTTGTGCCATGTCCCAGCGGCCGGGCTGCCAGCCGGCCGCGCGCAGTGCGTCGTCGACGGCGATGGGGAACCGGGTTGAGGAGTTCCGCTGGTGGGGGTCGCTCACGGGCGTCCCGCCTCGCGTCCGGCGGCTGCGGCGGCCGCGGCGGCTCGGGCCCCTTGAGTGTCCGCGTCGTGTCCCGGGTCGACGGCCCGTACGCCGAAGTGGGCGAGGAGTGCGGTGCAGGAGCGGCAGGGCGGCGCGTAGCTGCCGTGCAGGGGGTCGCCGTCCTCGCGGATGTGGCGGGCGGTGAGTTTGGCGTGCTTGAGCGCGCGCCGGGCTTCGCCGGGGGTGAGCGGGCGGGGGCTGGATTTGCGGCCGGTGCGTTTGGAGGTGCGGGCGCCTTCGGTGGCTTTGAGGAAGCGGGAGAGCAGAACCGTCTCGGTACACCGGCCGGTGTGGCGTTCGCGGTGGTCGGTGGTGAGGGTGTCGAGGAAGTCCTGTACGAGCGGATGCGGTGCGGGTGGCTGGTCGCCCTTGTTGCCGGTGGAGGTGAGGGTCTGGCCGCGTACGGAGAGGGCGGCGGCGATGGCGGGGAGGATGCCGTCGCGCCGGTGGTGCAGCGCGGGCGCGGGGTCGTCGGGCGCGCCTGTCCAGCCGACGCGGGGGTCGGGGGAGGGGGGCGGTGCGGATGGTGGTGGTGCGGATGGTGATGGTGGTGCGGCGTTCATGTGGTGCTTCCTCCCCGCACGGCCCCTTCTGCCGTCTGTGCCGTTGTGCCGTCGTGTCGTCTGCGCCGTCTGTGTCACCTGCGCGGTAGCGCCAAGTATGCAGTGTGCTGGATCAGTCGATCATGCCGTCCGGATGTCATGGGGCGGTGACGGTTCGGGATGCGATGTGCCACAGGGGTGGTGGGTCCGGTGGCGGGGGGCCAGCATCAGCGGGTACGTCCGTCCTCGAGGCAGGAGTTCCGTGATGCACAGCACCTCACTTGGCCGTCGCAGTCGCACGTGTGGTCGCCGGGGTAGCCGGCTCGGTCCGCGTGTCCGCCGCGCGGTGGCGGTGACGGTGGCCGTACCGGTGCTGGCGCTGTCGGTGGCCGCGTGCGGCGGTGGCGACGAGGGCGAGGGCGACGGCGGCGGGAAGGCGAAGGACGGCCAGGGGCAGCAGTCCGGTGAGGGCAAGGGCAAGGACGGTACGGGCGGCGGCGACGGCGCATCCGGCGGCACGGGTGCAGCCGAGGGCGTGCCCCCGCTGGATGAGAAGCGGTTGACGGCGGCGCTGCTGAAGACCGGGGACGTCAAGGGCTATCGGGCGCAGCGGAGCAAGGAGGACGCGCTGCCGCCGCAGAACACGATGACGTCGGACGATCCGCGCTGTTCCGCGATCACCGACACGGTCGGTTCCAAGCCGAAGCACGCGCGTACCGCGTACACCAGCGGCACCCTGATGAAGGGCAAGGGCACCCTGGCCTCGGGTGGGGCCATCCAGCAGGTGCTGCTGTCGGCCTACGGGAAGGGCGAGGCCGCGCAGTGGCTCGGGGAGCTGAAGGATGCCCTGGACAGCTGCAAGTCCTTCACGGGGAAGGTGGGTACGGGGGAGGAGACGCAGTTGCGGATCGAGCCCGGTGAGGGTGTGGGCGTCGGCGACGACTCGGTGCGCTTCACGATGAAGGACGCCAAGGGGAAGGACTCTCCGACGGTCTTCACGGTGGTGCGGACGGGCGGCAACACGGCGACGTTCATGTCCATCTCGCTGTCGGGCGAGCCGGTGCCGGTCACGAAGGCGGTCGTGGTCAAGCAGCACGAGAAGCTGACGGCCGCCGCGAAGGGCTGAGCCCGGACCGACGGGGCGGGCGGTGCCCGCGTGCAGGTGTACCGCTTAGGCTGTCCCGTGTCAGCCAGACGCAGCAGGGGGCAACCGCCATGACGACAGGTCGGCTCGGGCACGCCGCGCCACCGAACCGGGCCTATGCCGGGCAGTTGGTGAATTTCCCGGACCCGGTCCGGGCCGCTCGGCATCCCGGCGGGGTGCGGATGGATGAGAACGGCTTGCCGGACTTCACGCCCTACGCGCGTGCCGCCGCCGAGATCGCCGAGCCGCCGGAGGGCTTCGGAGCCGACGAACTGCGGCTGACGGACTACGTGTCGGCCAACGCCGCGCTGCAGGCCTCCGGTCACGAACTGTGGGCGGAGCTGCCACCCGTGGCCACTCCGCACGGCTGGACCTGGCATCACGTGGCGCACAGCCGCCGGGTGGAGCTGGTACCCGTCGAGGTCAAGGCGCTGCTGCGGCATCACGGCGGGCTGGCGACCGCCGGCGTGGACCAGGCCAAGAGCGGTACCCGGCCGTTGCAGGACACCAGGCCGGTGCATTTCGAGGTGCCGCACGGGGTCGCGGTGAGCGAGCCGCAGGTGCTCGATGTGGAGGAGCGGCTGGGGTACCGGCTGCCGGGTGCGTACCGGACGTTCCTGAAGGCCGCGGGCGGCTGCGCGCCGCGCGGGGTGGCGCTGGACGCGGAGTTGGGGCTGCTGGTCGACCAGCCGTTCTTCACGGTGCGCGACGACGCGGCCGTCAACGATCTTGTCTATATCAACAAGTGTCTGCGCGACCACTTCACCAAGGACTTCCTCGGGGTGGGCTTCGTGCAGGGTGGGCTGATCGCCGTGCGGGTGAGGGGTGAGCGCACCGGCTCGGTGTGGTTCTGCCCGTTCGACGACGCGCGGGACCGGGACGGCATCGGCGTGGAGGAGCGGGTGGAGCAGCTGCTGCGGCCGTGCGGCGCCGACTTCGACGACTTCCTGCTGCGGCTCGCGGGCAGCCCGCCGGAGCTGGAGACCGTGGCGAACCTGATGGTGGACGGCGGCTTCGCGCGCGCCGTCCACGTGTGAGGGTGCGTGAAGGGCAGATGACGGGCAGAGGGGTGACGGCGCGATGGTGACCTTCGCACAGGCTCAGGAGCGTGCTGAGCGCTGGGTCAACGGTGAGTCCGGCGGGCCGGGGATACCGGGCGGGCAGCGGCGTGAGGTGCGCGTCAGGGAGTTCGACCTGGGGTTCGTGGCGTGGGCGGAAGCCCCGTCGGGGCCTGGCGGCCCGGACGGTACGGCGGCCGACGGCGGTCGCGCGCGGCTGGTGATCGCGCGGGACAGCGGTGACTCGACGCTGTGGCCCGGGCTGCCGGTGGGCGAGGTCATCAGGCGGTACGAAGAGGAGTACGGCGTTGCGGGCAGGCCGGCCGCACCCGCGGGCGGGGCACCGCAGCGGCTGGATCTGGAGGCGACGTCGTTTCTGCTGACGCCGCCCGGCTGGTTGCAGGAGGCGGCCGACCAGATGGGCATCCCGGACCGGCGCGGCGCGGGTTCGGGTGCGCATGCCGGCTCGGGTTCCGGCTCGGGTGCGGGGGCGTCGTCGCCGCCGGTCGGGGCGAGCCCGTGGGATGCGGCGGACACCAGCAGTTCGGGTGGCGGCGAGGCTCAGTCGCCTCCCGCGACGGTGTTCGCGCCGCC
>NZ_JBOHCV010000269.1:0-11112 GCF_050698815.1 Streptomyces sp. | reverse complement strand
CTGCTCAACCTCCACTGGCCACGACTGGCGGGCTTCGTACAGCCCCTCGGCGGCGAGTACGCCGCCCGCCGCTCACTGCTGGAGAAGCTGCCCTTCCCGGTGGGTTACGGGGTCGAGCTGGGCCTGCTCATCGACGCTCTCGACGCGGTCGGGCTAGACGCCCTCGCCCAGGTCGACGTCGGCGTCCGGCGGCACCGCAACCAGGACGGGCAGGCGCTGGGCCGGATGGCGGCGGCGATACACCACACGGCGCAGTCGCGGCTGGCCCGCCCCGGCCACCTGGTACGGCCGACGCTGACCCAGTTCGAACGCGCGGGGAACGGCGACGGCTTCGCGGGCTTCGCGCCCCGCAGCCACGCCGTGGACACGGTGGAGCGGCCGCCGATGCGCGAGATCACGGAGTACGCGGCCCGCCGCGCGGCGTAGGCCCCTCCGGGGCCGGATTCTCCGGGCTACCGGGCCGGCGTTGTCGCGAGACGGCCCGCGCACACCCACCCCGCGATCCCCCGCCGGGCGGTCACGCGCCACCGCCAGGGGGCCCGGCGGGACGCAGCCGCACCGGAGCGCGGGCCCCCGCCGCGCGCAGCGCGGTACGCTCCGGCCATGGTCGTCGAACGTGCCTCCCAGCAGGGCCGGGCCCGCGTACTGGTCGCGTCCAACCGGGGTCCGGTCTCCTACTCCCTCACCGAGGACGGCTCCGGCTCCCTCACCGCCAAGCGCGGTGGTGGCGGCCTCGTTTCCGGGCTCTCCGCGATCGGGTCCGGCGGCGGCGACGCGGCCGAGGGGGATGCCGTGTGGGTGTGCGCGGCGCTCGGTGACGGCGACCGGGAGGCGGTGCGCCGCTGCGACGGCAAGCTCGCGGCGGAGGACACCGGCGGGCAGGCCGTACGGATGCTGGACATCCCCGCCGACACCTTCGCCGCCGCCT
Organism: Streptomyces sp.; assembly: GCF_050698815.1. Taxonomy (GTDB): domain Bacteria; phylum Actinomycetota; class Actinomycetes; order Streptomycetales; family Streptomycetaceae; genus Streptomyces. The sequence goes on along the minus strand of NZ_JBOHCV010000269.1, from coordinate 10,184 downwards.
ACAACGGCGTCGCCAACTCCGTGCTCTGGTTCGTCCATCACCTGCTCTACCAGACGCCGCTGGAGCCCTCCTTCGACGCGGAGTTCGAGCAGCAGTGGGCTTCCTACGAGCGCTACAACGCCGCGTTCGCGGACGCGCTCGCCGAGGAGGCCGACGAGGGCGCGGCCGTACTGGTGCAGGACTACCACCTGACGCTGGTTCCCGGCCTGCTGCGCCGGCGCCGCCCCGACCTGCGCATCGGCCACTTCTCGCACACGCCGTGGGCACCGCCCGACTACTACCGGATGCTGCCCGACGCCGTCGCCCGCGACGTCCTGGAGGGGATCCTGGGCGCGGACCGCGCCGCGTTCCTGACCCGTCGGTGGGCGCGGGCCTTCGCGGACTGCTGCGCCGAGGTGCTGGGCGCCCGGGTCACGGAGATCGCCGGCGAGAACGGCGCGGCCGGCGAGCTGGAGATCACCTGCGCGGGCCGCACCACCCGCGTCGGGGTGCACGGGCTGGGCGCGGACCCGGACTTCCTGCGGGAGCGTGCCTCCCGCCCCGACGTGACCGAGCGGATCGGGCTGCTGCGCGAGGAGATCGGCGGCGGTACGGACGGACGGCCGCGCCGCACCATCGTGCGCGTGGACCGCACGGAGCTGTCCAAGAACATCGTGCGCGGCCTGCACGCCTACCGGACACTGCTCACCGACCACCCCGAGTGGCGCGAACGCGTCGTGCACCTCGCCCTGGCCTACCCCTCCCGGCAGGACCTGGCGGTCTACCGCGACTACATGACGGAGGTCTCGCGCGTCGCCGACGAGATCAACGGCACCTACGGGACGCCCGGCTGGACCCCGGTCGTGCTGTACCTCAAGGACGACTTCGCGCGCTCGCTGGCGGCGTACCGGCTGGCTGACGTGGCGCTGGTCAACCCGATCCGGGACGGCATGAACCTGGTCGCGAAGGAGGTCCCCGTCGTCTCCGACGAGGGCTGCGCGCTGGTGCTCTCACGCGAGGCGGGCGCGTACGCGGAGCTGGGCGGGGACGCGATCGTGGTCAATCCGTACGACGTCTCCGGCACCGCCCACGCCCTGCACGAGGCGCTGACGATGGAGCACGACGTACGCGCCGAGCGCACCGAACGGCTGGCCGCGGCGGCGACGGCGCTGCCGCCCACGCGCTGGTTCCTGGACCAACTGGACGCGCTGCGCGGCGAGGACGGTGCAGCGGCGCCTCAGCCCGGCTAGTACTTACCAGAACGGGGATGCACACACCGCGGGGTGGCCGAGGCGGCGGGCATCAGGGCACCGCGGATACCGAGGGCTGAGAAAGCGGCAACGGCATGCGGTACAAGACGCTCCCTCATGCGGAAACTCCACTGTTGTTGTTCTTTGCATCGCACGAGTCACGCACAGCCCCCGTAAACGGAAACCTGATTATCGGTTGCCGCATTCCTGGCCGCAACCATTTCGGACCTGCCCGAAATGATGGACGGCAGCACACGAAGTGTGCTGCTGGTCGCACTTCACGATCTGACGGGTGGTCGGACAGCAGGGCTGTGACCAGCTGGAACAGGCGCCGGACCGCGGACCTCGGGGCACCGTGCGTGTCAGAAATCTCAGACCTTGCTCAACAATTCGTCACTTTTCAGTAACAGGCCATTGGGCACTTAGGCACATCTAGTGCCGTCCCAGAACAATTCGACGCTTGTTCATCGCGCACATCGGGTTCATAGTTCCCCCGATGATTCGACCGCGCTGCGTGGCATTGCCACCGCGCGTTGTGAGGGGGAATTACGGGAGGGGTGTGTGCCCATCGAGGCACACGTCTGTGCACGGTGCTCATACTCCGGCCGGCATGGGGCCACCTCTGCGCCCGCAGCCACTCGCATCGCGTGAGGTGTGTGCTGCGTGGTACCGCTCCGGCCTCGTGCTGCGGAGCCCGGACCGTGCAGAGGGAGTCCACTTGATGAAGACCACTGTGTCCCTGCGGGGACTGACCGTGCGTCACAGAACCACCACCGTCCTCGACAATCTCGACCTCGACCTGGGTCCAGGAGTGCATGGACTGCTCGGCCCGAACGGGGCCGGCAAGACTTCGCTCATCCGGGTCCTCGCCACGGCGAAGCCGGCAGCCGGCGGCGTGGTCGAGCTGATGGGCAAGCCACTGGGTACCGACCGCAACCATGCGGCGGTACGTCGGCAACTCGGTTACCTTCCCCAGCATTTCGGGTACTACCCGGGCTTCACGGTCCGCGAGTTCGTCGCTTACGTCGCATGGCTGAAGCAGATGCCGAAGGCGCACACCGACGCTGCTGTACGTCGGGCCGTTGAGGAGGTCGGCCTCACGGATCGTATCGATACCAAGATCCGCAAGCTCTCCGGCGGCATGATCCGCCGTGTCGGAATCGCGCAGGCCATCGTGAACTCCCCGGAACTGCTGCTGCTCGATGAGCCGACAGCCGGACTCGACCCTGAGCAACGGGTGGACTTCCGCACCCTGCTGCGCCGCCTCGGGGAGTCCTCGACCGTCGTGGTCTCCACCCACCTCGTGGAGGACGTGGCCGCGGCGTGCACCGAGGTCACACTCATCGAAGCCGGCCGCATCGCCTTCCGCGGCGCTACCGAGGACCTCGCCCTGCTCGGTGAGGGAAGCGAAGCCGGTGACAACCCCGTCGAACGCGGTTACGCCGCAGCCCTGGGCCGGCACCGCGCCAAGACGACTGTGGGAGCTGGACTGTGAGCACCGCGCTGGACGTCAAGAACCACCCTGCGGCCGGCATCTCCCAGAAGCCCGGTGCGATACCCCCCGGCGAGCTGCGCCGTGGCTTCGGGCCGGTGATCGGACTTGCCGTGCTGGTCGCCGCCCTGGTCGTGATGTTCACGAACACCGAACGCTGGCAGGGTCATTGGGGATCGACCATCGGTCAGCTGCACACCATCGGCATTCTGCTCGCCGGGCCGATCACCGTGGGCGGCGGTTGCTGGCTGGGCGGCCGCGAACGCCGTCGTGGCCTGGAGGAACTGCGTGCCTCGGCGCCGCGCGGCGCCTTGAGTCAGACTGTGGCGGCCTGCCTGCCCGCCATCGTGTGGCCGGCGTTGGGCTATCTCCTCGCGGCTCTCGTGACCATGGCCGCGACCTGGCCTTACGCCGCTGCCGGTTTTCCGCCGCTGACGCTTCTCGCTGCGGATATCACGGCGATAGCCGCCCTGGGCACGATCGGGTTCGTCGTCGGACGGCTCGTCGCCTGGCGGCTGGCAGCACCCACGCTGGCCGTCGTGGGCTACGTGGGCCTGGGCATGACGGCCTACAACTCCAACTCCGCAGTCACCTGGCTCTCGCCCACCGTCGGCCACTACCACCTGTGGGAGCAGCCGGTGTGGTGGTACGGCCCGGTGCTCATCGTCTGGACCGGTGGGCTCGCGGCGGCGGCGCTGCTGTTCGTCGCTCGCCGGCTGGTACCGGCTGCGGCCCTGGTGGCCGCCGCCGTCGCCGCTGCGGTCCTGCTGATCCACACCGGTGACGGGGTGTGGAAGCCGGACCGCGACACCTCCGCGCTGGTGTGCACCAGCGACGCGCCGAAGGTGTGCGTGACCAAGCTGAACAGCGAACAACTGCCCGGTGTCGCGGCTGCGGCGAAGGTGACCTACGACAAGCTCGAAGGGGTCTCACCGCTGCCCGTGCGGTGGAGCGAGCATCCCTTCGCCGAATTCGGCGACAAGCTGCGCGCCGGTGAGGAAAACCTTGGCCTGGGGGTCGGTGACACATACGTCAACCCCACCAAGGGGCGGCGCATCACCTCCCCGGACCGGTACCTGCCGGAGATCGCGCACGGCCTCGCCTATCCCAACTGCCCGACCGCGCGCTGGCAGTACCCGCGTGCCAGTGAAGCCGTCGTGGAGTGGCTGTCCGGCACCCCGGATCCGGCCATCACGTACAGGGAACCGAGGCCGAAGTCCATCGACCGTGCCATCGAGCGCCTCCACAGCATGCCCAAGGTGGAACGTGCCGCCTGGCTGAAGCAGTACTTCGATGCGGTCGCCGACTGCGACCCGAAGAAGGTGACGATGCCTTGATGCTCTATGCCCGCACCCGTGGCATGGCCGTCTGGGCCGTGACGTTGGCCGGCACGGCCCTTGTCGCCTGGTGGTGTGCCGAGTGGCTGATCGACACGTCCCGTTTCGGTGGCGCGGCCGGCCGCGTACCGGTCGTCTCCATGGCCCCGCTGCTGGCCGCCGCGGCCGTCGTCGGCTCCCTGCACGTCCATGGCCGTGAAATCGAAGAGACAGCGGCACGCCGCCAGTGGCTGTGGCGAGCGGGACAGATCGTGCTCGGCACAGCCGTCTCCGCGGCCGTGCTGGCGGCCACCGTACTGCTCGACGCCGCACAGTTCGGGGCCGTGGCGATGGCCCGTAACGTGATCGGCTGCGTCGGCCTGGCCGCGCTGGCGTCGGTTCTCCTCGGGGCTCGTCTGAGTTGGCTGCCGCTGATGCTGTACGCGACCACGGTCTACCTGTCCGCGCCGCGCCAGGCACAAGGGGCGACGATCGCGTGGGCCTGGCCGACGCAGCCTGGACCGGAACCGGCCGCCTGGGCCGCCGCCATCGCCTTGTTCCTCGTGGGCTCGGCGGCCTGCTCCTGGCTCGGCCCCCGCGCACCGCTCGGCGACGAGTGACCTTCGTTCACACCTCTCAGCAACAGGACAGTCGATACCAGGGCAAGAACACCCGCCGACCTCAGAGCACCCTCGGGAGGAGCTCGGATGCCAGGATCACTTGAGCCGACCGACGTGGCGACGTTCCTGCTCCTGGGCGACGTCCGCATCCACGGACCGTGGCAGGGCTCTCTGACGTTGGGGAGCAGGAAGGTCCTGGCCCTCCTTCTCATGGCCGGCGACACAAGCGGGATGCACGTGGACTCCATTGCGGAGCACCTGTGGGGCCCTGCCCGGCCTGCCTCCTGCAACCAGATGATCAGAAGCCATGTCATGGCACTGCGCATGGCACTGCCGCCGGACAGGGCGCACATCACGCACAGCCGGGCGAGCGGATACCGCATCCACCATGAACCCCATGACGTGGATGCTCACCTGTTCGAGCACAGGATTCATCAGGGCAGGGACTCGATACGCGCGGGCCGGGGCATGGAAGCCGTCGACCATCTCAACAACGGCCTGCGGTTGTGGCGTTCGAACGTCGCCATGGCCGACGTACAGGATGTTCTGGTGCTACAGGGCCAGACGGCCAGGCTCCACGAGCTGCGACTGCAGGCCGAGGAGTTCCTGGTCGAAGCTCGGCTTCAGAGTCAGCACGGCGATGCGCAACTTCTCGTGCCCGGCCTCATGCACCTCACCCATGTGCATCCGTTCCGGGAACGCCTGCTCGCACAACTCATGATCGCTCTCTACGCGTCCGGCCGCCGGATCGAAGCTCTGAGCGTCTACACCCGGACACGAAGACGGTTCATCGAAGACGCCGGAATAGAGCCCAGCGAGTATCTGCAGCGCGTCCACCAAGCAATTCTCAATGGCGAAGAATATCGCAGCATCATCGCAGTCAGCTCAACATTTATGCGCTGCGCGTGAGAGCCACGCGCAGCGCATATGATCAGCAGGGCCGACCGGCTGACTCGGCATCGCCTTTCCGGGTACACCACCGCTGAACGACTGCGATGGCGCACCCCGTGAACGGCACTCCTACGGTCAGGCTACGCCGTTCTTCCACGGCAGACACCCGTCCGGAAAGTAAGGCAGATTGTCGCATTCCCGAATAAGGACGGTGCTACCCTCGATGAAGTCATGGTCCCAGGTGTCGCAGGAACCACTGCCCCGGGTCTGATCGTGCCGGCCCTCGATGTAGCTGGCGGACGTCTTGTAGTACCTGTACACGCCGTAGACATTGATGCCGTCGGTCTCGGTGTCGCAGACCTCGATCTTGTCACCGTAGTGATGGAAAGTCGCTCTGCCACTCGTGCTGGACGAAGTCGCAGACGTTCCCCCGGCTTCCATCTCAACAGCCCAGGACGGCACGCTGCCGGCAGCGAGCAGCGAGGCGGCAAGTACCGCCACGCCCACCGTATTGCGTGCCACAGAACCTATTCGCCCACGTGAGCTTCTTGCATCGTTCACTGGTGCCCCTCCAAAGATGATCAGTGCCGATCAAGTTCAGCACAGCAGACCCAGCATGAGGGGCGCGCGTAGATGCGGTCATCGATGTGCCGTATATACCCCGTTGGTCGCACAGTGTGAAGCGGGATTCCGGTGCGTTACATACGTTGAAGCTTCGCACGCGCCTACGCGGCTTCACTAATGTCTCGCAAGAGCGATGGGAGAACGAAAATGACGAGAAAAAGAGTCCTCCGTGCGGCCGCCAGTGCGGGCGCGGCGGTATCGATCTGCGCAATAGCGTTCGCATCACCCGCCTGGGCCGGAACGAATGGCTTTTCGTCGACGGACGGATCCTCGGCGCGGTTCAGCCACGTCGGCGACAAATTCGAAGTATGCGACCTCATGGCAGATGGTGCCGCAGCCTACGTGGACTACCAGGTGGTCGGCGCTACCAACCGGGACACCAACCCGGGAAGTTCGGGAACGTGCCACACGTTCAACCACGACTTTCCGGAGATGGTTGCGGTGAGCTTCAAGGCTTGCGAGGCATGGCCGTATTATCCCGACGACTGCGACGGGTGGGTCAACCGGTACGCGTAACCCTTACGTTCGTGCGGCTCGTCAGTTCAGCTGACGGGCCGTTTCGTCTCACCGGGGCGATCACGATCTACAGCTGGAGTACCAGGCCCGCCGGCCCGGACAGGGCCTAAGCGGCCAGCATGTCGGCCAGGGCGTCGAGGAGTTGGACGACGCCTCCCGGGCCGTCGACCACGATGTCGGCGCGGCCGGCGATCTCCGGGACGGTCTCGTCGGTGTCGCCGCCGCCGCTGCACACCAGCAGGCCCGGCAGGCCCTCGCCGCGCAGCTTCTCGACGGCCGCGAAGGCGGCGAGGTCACCCAGGTCGTCGCCCCCGTACAGCACGGCTGTGGCGCCCACTTCGCGTACATGGTCGAGAAGCGCCGCACCCTTGTCCACGCCCGGTGCCCGCAACTCCAGGACCATACGGCCCGGTTCGACGACCAGTCCGTGCCGGTCGGCGAGGGCGAAGAGCGGGTCGCGCAGCAGGGCGAAGGCCGCCGCGGGGTCGTCGGTGCGCCGCGTGTGCACGGCGACCGCCCGCCCCTTGTCCTCGGTCCACGTACCGGGTGGTGCCGCCAGCTCGGCGAGGAGAGCGGGAAGTTCGTCCCGTACCGCCGCCACGCCAGGGGGCGGGGCGGCGGCCCGGAGTGAGCCGGTGGCCGCGTCCCAGCGCTCCACGCCGTAGGCACCGAGGACGGTGAGGTGGTGCAGGCCTTCCACCCCGTCGAGTCCGCTGTAGCGGACCGCGGCCTCGGCCGGGCGTCCGGTGACCACGGCCACCGCCCGCAGCAGCGGAGCGAGCCGGGAGAGCGCGGGCACGGCGCCGGGGTGCGCGCGGGCCTCCGCGGGGTCGTCGACGATGGGAGCGAGGGTGCCGTCGAAGTCGAGTGCGACGAGGGCGCGTTGCGGCTCGGCGAGGATCGCGGCGAGCCCGCTGCGGCCTGCGGCGGTACGGGGAGTGGGTACGGCGGCCATGCCGCGACCTTACCGGGCACGGGCCCCGCCGGGCCGGTGTGTCTACCGGCGGGAGCGCTGCGCGTCGCGGCGGCGGCGGAGGCGGTTGACGGTGACCGGGTCGTGGGCCAGGGCGTGCGGGTCGTCGAGGAGCGCGTTGAGGAGCTGGTAGTAGCGGGTCGGCGACATGTCGAGCTGTTCGCGTATGGCGCGTTCCTTCGCCCCGGGCCCCGGCCAGCCGCGGTGTTCGGCGGCGAGGACGGCCACGTCCCGTTCGGAGAGCCCCGGCGGCAGCGGCGGGGAGGCGGCGGCCTCGCCGGCCTTCGTCTCACCGGTACTCGCCTCGCCGGTACTCGTCCCCTCCTCGTGGTCGCTCATCGTGCCAACCTAACCTGCTACCGCCCGCCCGCCGCCGCCTCCGCCGCCTCCGCCTTGCGCTGGATGCCGGTGAGTACGGCCGCCGGGTCGGCGTCCTCCGCGACCACCTGGCCGATGGACTTCTTCATCTCCGCGCTGACCCGTGCCCAGGAGACCTTGCCCACCGGGTAGAACTCGGCGCTGGTGAGCTGGTCCAGGAAGCGCCACAGCTTCTTGTGCTCCCGGCCCTCGCGCATCCGTTCGCTCGCGGCGGTGGTGACGGGGAGCAGGTCGTAGCGGTCGGCGAAGGTGTAGTGGTTCCGCTCGCTGTAGACGAAGTCGAGGAAGCGGCCGATCTGTTCGCGGTTGCCGTTGCGCTTGAAGCCCATCATCCAGTCGGCGACGCCCAGGGTGCCGTCCGAGGGGGCGTTGGCTCCGGGCGGCACGGCGGTGCCGTACTCCACGCCGCGCCGCGCCGCCTGCCGCATCAGGGTGGGGTGTCCGTTGAGCATGCCGACCTCGCCGCGCCCGAAGGCGTTGAAGAGGTCCTGCCGGTCGGTGCCGCCGGGGCGGTAGTTGGTCAGCTTCTCGCTGACGAGGTTGTCCCGCAGCCAGTTGAAGGTCCTGATGTTCTCGGTGGCGTCGATGGTGTAGTTGCCGGTCTTGTCGGTGAAGCCGCCGCCGCCGCTGAGCATCCACATGAACGCCTCGGCGGGGGCCTCCTCCGGGCCGAGCGGCAGTCCGTACGGGATCCGCACGCCCGCCCGCTTCAACGCGGCCGCCGCCCGGACCAGTTCCTTCCAGGTCCTGGGCGGGGAGCCGGGGTCGAGGCCGGCTCCCGCGAAGAGGGTCTTGTTGTAGAAGAGCAGCCGGGTGCTGGCGACGAACGGCATGCCGTACAGCACCCGCTTCACCGCTCCGGCCTCCGCGAGGCCGGGCAGGAAGTCGGCCTGTACGGGGATGGAGAGCAGCTCGCCGACGCTGTAGAGCCTGTCCTGGGCGGCGTAGTCCGCGAATGCGCCGATCTGGGCGATGTCGGGTGCGCGGCCGGCCTCGACCAGGCCTGCGACCTTCTTGTCGACGTCCTTCCAGCTGTGCACGGAAACGTCCACGGCGATGCCGTGCTTGCGCTGGAAGTCGCGGACGAGCGCGTCCCAGTAGCCCTGCGAACCGTTGTTGCTGCCGCGGTCGCCGTAGTCCGCCGCGATCATCGTCAGTGCACTGCCCGAGCCCTGGCCCGTCGCGGTGCCGCAGCCCGCGGTGCTCAGGGCCGCACCCCCCACGACCCCGGCCGACGCCGCCATCCCCAGGAATCTCCGACGTTCCACGCGCGCTGCCTCCACAGGTCTGGACCATCTACGGGCAAGAGGGAAGTCTTCACCCCTAGCCCGCCAAGGTCCACACCTCCGGTCATATCGCTTCCGCAACAACCGCCCCTTTCCCGCCTGTTCATACTCACAAAGCAGGAGGACGATCTACATTCCCGGCACCCTTCCGGCATCCTCCGGCGCTCGTTTCCGCTCATCGAAGCCGGATGGATACCGTGAGTGGACTAGACCTGTCACCTCTCGTCGCGGGACACTGACACACGTGACCCCACGTCCCGAGCCAGGCCCACCGGAATACGTCGTCGCCCTCGACGTGGGCGGCACCGGAATCAAGGCCGCCCTCCTCGGCCCCGGCAACGAACCGCTGTACGAGGCGCGCCAGGACACCGACCGCGAGCGCGGCCCGGCGGCCGTCGTCGAGGGCATCCTCCGCTGCGCCGCGAAGCTGCGCGCGTACGGCGTCGAGCGGTACGGCACCGAGCCCGCCGCGGCCGGCGTCGCCGTCCCCGGCATCGTCGACGCGGACACCGGCACCGCCGTCTACGCCGCCAACCTCGGCTGGCGCGACGTACCGCTGCGCGCACTGCTGGCCGAGCGGCTCGGCGGCATCCCCATCGCCGTCGAGCACGACGTGCGTACGGGCGGCCTCGCCGAGGGCCGGATCGGCGCGGGGGCGGGCGTGGACCGGTTCCTCTTCGTGCCGCTGGGCACCGGCATCGCCGGGGCGATCGGCATCGACGGGCGGATCGAGCCCGGCGCGCACGGCAGTGCGGGCGAGATCGGCCACGTCGTGATCCGCCCGGACGGGCCGGAGTGCGGATGCGGACAGCGCGGCTGCCTGGAGACGCTGGCCTCGGCCGCCGCCGTCGGCCGCGCC
>NZ_JBOHCV010000268.1:0-3965 GCF_050698815.1 Streptomyces sp. | reverse complement strand
GTCGGGGTTGGCCTGCTTGTCCCACCAGCGCCAGGCGGCGTACGCGGCGCCGGCGAGCAGCCCGAGCACGCCGAGCCGCTTGGCCAGCCGCCCCCTGCGGGCGCGGCTCTCGCGCCGGTGCACGAGCTTCTCGATCTCCTTGGCCGTCACCTGTCCGCGGATCGCGGCGACCGCCGCGGCGCTGCGCGAGGCGGCCTCCTCCCGTACGGGCGCCGAGGCGGTACGGGCGTCCGCGACGGCGTGCTCGATGCGGGGTCCGGCGTATTTGGCGGCCTTGCGGGCCGCCTTCCGGGTGCGCTTGGCGGCCTTGGTCGCCGCCCTGTCCAGCTCGGGTGGCAGATTCTTGCGGGCCTTGGCGATACGGGGCACGACGTGCTGGTCGTACCCGTCGCGCGCCGAACTACGGGCCTGTCGCGCCGCGTACGAGACCTTCGGCCCCAGCACTGCGCCCGCCTCGTGCGCGTACTGCACCGCGGTGTCCCTGGCAGCCCCTGCATAGGGTGCCACGACGTCCGCCGCGTGCCGCACGCTGTCCTTGGTGTTACCGGTCGCGGCGCGCACGCTGTCGATGCGGGTCACGGTTCCTCCTCCTCGGTGGCGTGTCACGGGCTCGTGGGTTTTCCTCCCATAGACACAGTGTCGTTTTCCACCCGTTTCGAAGATCATGCCTGGCGGCGTCCACTCAAGCGCGCTGCGAAGGGGCATCCGGGTCATTCCGCGCGTACTCTTGCCCGCTGACGTCCGTGGGAGTATCGGGCGGGTCAATGCAGACTGATGGAAGGTAGATCGTGGCTGAGCAGCTCTACGCCACCCTGAAGACCAATCACGGTGACATCGTGGTACAGCTTTTCCCCAACCACGCGCCGAAGACGGTCAAGAACTTCGTCGAACTCGCCGAGGGGTCGCGCGAATGGACGCACCCCGAGACCGGTGCGAAGACGACCGACAAGCTGTACGACGGCACGGTCTTCCACCGGGTCATCAGCGGCTTCATGATCCAGGGCGGTGACCCGCTGGGCAACGGCACCGGCGGTCCGGGGTACGAGTTCGGGGACGAGATCCACCCCGACCTCGCCTTCACCAAGCCGTACCTGCTGGCCATGGCGAACGCCGGGCCGGGCACCAACGGTTCGCAGTTCTTCGTGACCGTCGGCGCCACCGCGTGGCTGACCGGCAAGCACACCATCTTCGGTGAGGTCACGGACCCGGCCAGCCAGAAGGTCGTGGACACCATCGCGGGCCTCCCGACCAACCCGCGCACGGACCGTCCGAATCAGGACGTCGTGCTCGAAGCCGTCACGATCGAACGCCGCTGACGCGCGATCGGGAACTGTTCCGCCCCGGCCGACCGTAGGAGAAGTCGGGGCGGAACACATCCGCACGGGAGACGAAAAGGCGGAGGCCACGGTCCATGGAGGATCAGGAGCAGGATCAGGCCGGGCAGCGAGTGACCCACTGCTACCGGCACCCGGACCGGGAGACCGGCATCCGGTGCGCGCGCTGTGAGCGTCCGATATGCACCGATTGCATGATCCCCGCCTCTGTCGGATTTCAGTGCCCGGAGTGCGTCAAAGGGGGGAGCGGTACGGGACACCGCCCGTCCGCGAGCCGGCCGCGCACTCTCGCCGGCGGTGCGCTCGCGGCGGACCGGCGGCTGATCACCAAGATCCTGCTCGGGCTCAACGCCGCCCTCTTCATCGCGGTGCTGGTGGCCGGTGACCGGCTGGTCGGCGATCTGGTGCTGTTCGGCCGCGCGGTCGCGGAGCCGTTCGGCCCGGTGGAGGGCGTGGCCGAGGGGCAGTGGTACCGCCTGCTGAGCTCGATGTTCCTGCACCAGGAGATCTGGCACATCGCGATGAACATGCTGGGCCTGTGGTTCCTCGGCCCGCCGCTGGAGGCGGCGCTCGGCCGGTGGCGCTACACGGCGCTCTATCTGCTCTCCGGGCTCGGCGGCGGCGCCCTGACTTACTTGGTCTCCTCGCCCGGGCAGGCGTCGCTCGGCGCCTCCGGTGCGATTTTCGGGCTGTTCGGCGCGACGGCGGTGCTGATGCGGCGGCTGAACTACGACATGCGGCCGATCCTCATCCTGCTGGGCATCAATCTGATCTTCACCTTCACCTGGCAGGGCATCTCCTGGCAGGCGCACATCGGCGGCCTGGCGGTGGGCGCGCTGATCGCGTACGCGATGGTGCACGCGCCCCGTGAACGGCGGGTGCTCGTGCAGTACGGCGCCTGTGCGCTGACGGCGCTGGTGATCACCGCGTCGATCGTCGTACGAACGCTCCAGCTGATGCCCTGACCGGGGGTTTCCGCACTGTTGTCCACAGCGCGTCCCGGATCTTGTGCATGGCGTAGGGAACGGCTGTCCAGACTCGCTCAGAAGTACGTTTCTGCTGGACAGAAGGGGTGACGGGGGATGGCCGGTGCAGTACTTCGGTCATCCCGGCGTCAACCTACGCAGAGTTATCCACAGATCTTGTGAAGTTTTCCAGCCCTGTGGATCAACCTGTGGATAACTCAGTCCGGAGTCGCTACTTCCACTGCGTGGAGACGACGAAGCCCACCGCGATGAAGCCGAAGCCGACCACGATGTTCCAGCTTCCGAACGCCTCGACCGGCAGTTTGCTCTCGGTCACGTAGAACACCACGATCCACGCCAGGCCGATGACGAACATCGCCAGCATCAGCGGCGCGACCCAGCGGCCGCCGGTGGCGCCGAGATGGATTTCGGTCGCCTTCTTCTCCGGTGGCGGAGTGAAGTCTTCCTTTTTGCGGATACGTGACTTCGGCACGAGAGTCTCTCCTGTCGATGTGCTGCGTGACCGCGCTGCGTCCGCGCTGCGTCCACGCCTGGGTTCCCGCCCCGGATCGGGGCCTGGGGAGTGTGACGCTGTGGTGGTCCGTTAGCGTAGTGGTTCCTCGCGGTGGAGGGAGACAAGGGTAGGTGACCAGATTGCGCTTCCGACCTGCCCGGCTGGCCACGCTGGGGGTTTTCGCCCTCGCGGGCGTAATCTTCTGGGTCAGTTTCAACACCTCGCAGGGTACCGATCTGCGGACCGACGCCTCCATGCTGCGACTGTCCGACCTCATCCAGGAGCGGAGCCGTAAGAACGCGGAGCTCGACGCCTCCGCCGCGGCCGTACGCGCCCAGGTCGACCGGCTCGCGCGCAGCGACAGCGGCAGCAGCACGGCGGCGGAGCGGAAGCTGACGGGTGTGGAGCGGGAGGCCGGCACCCGAAAGGTGTCGGGGCGCGGAGTGACGGTCACGCTCGACGACGCCCCGCCGAACGCCGTCGCCCAGGTTCCCGGAGTGCCCGAGCCGCAGCCCAACGACCTCGTCATCCACCAGCAGGATCTGCAGGCCGTGGTCAACGCGCTGTGGAAGGGCGGCGCGAAAGGCGTCCGGATCATGGACCAGCGGCTGATCTCGACCAGCGCGGTGCGCTGCGTGGGCAACACCCTGATCCTGCAGGGCCGGGTCTACTCCCCGCCGTACAAGGTGACCGCCGTCGGCTCCCCCGACACGCTGCGCAAGGCCCTGGACGGCTCCTCCGCGATCCAGAACTATCTGCAGTACGTCGACGCCTACGGCCTCGGCTGGAAGGTCGAGGAGCCCGAGTCGGTGACCCTGCCGGGCTACTCCGGCACCGTCGACCTGCACTACGCCAAGCCGGCCGGGTGAGCGGCACTTCCCCCACTGACGCACCGCGGCGTGCCACGGGCCCGTACTCTGGTGGGCGCGCCCGTGTGGCGGCCGGCGGCGACGACGGCAGCGGACCACAGAGAGAGGACGGCACGCGGAGATGTACGGCTGGATCTGGCGCCACCTGCCAGGCAATACATGGGTGCGGGCCTTCTTCTCGCTCGTGCTCGCGCTCGCAGTCGTTTTTCTGCTCTTCCAGTACGTCTTCCCCTGGGCGGAGCCGCTGCTGCCGTTCAACGACGTGACGGTCGACAGCGGCGGT
>NZ_JBOHCV010000267.1:0-1759 GCF_050698815.1 Streptomyces sp. | reverse complement strand
TGAGGGTCAGGGTCTCGTTCGTCGTGGAGTCGTACGGGTAGCCCCAGTCGTCCAGCCGACCCGAGACCAGGCGCCGGGCGAGACGCGCACCGCGCGGCGTCGAGGTGAACTGCATGGCGAACTCCCGGGAGGGTGTTGCACGTTGCTCGGCTCGCACGGAGGGGGCGATGGTTCGGTCCATGGGGCAACGGTCGCGGCTCACGTATGCCGTTGACCAGGCGGAACACACTGACGGGCACCGGCTGTACGCGCCGCCGCGCTCCTTGTACACAGCCGGGGCGTGACCGGCTGCGTCGTGAGGACCGAGGAGGCCAATCGGCGTACGGCTGCTTCTGGAGCGCAGTGAACCGCGTGCATGTTCATGCGGCCTGGGAGGCTGGGCGCAGGGCGCGGCGGGCCGCGCGGAACCGTTCGTAGCCGGAGCCTGTGGGCGTCGGGGGCGGTGGCGCAGCAGCGGGGTGCCTGCCGTCCGCGCGGCAGTCGCGGCACAGCATCTCCTCGGAGCCGGGTAGCGGCGTGAAGAGGCGGGGATGGAGGTGTGTACCCGCGCACTCGCGCATACGGGCGACGCGCGGCTCGGGCCGCGGTGCGGTGGGAGCGGGCGGCGGGATGTCGGGCAGTGCGTGCTCCAGGCGCCAGCGGAGGACACCGAGGGGCGAGCGGGCATCGGCGAGACCTTGCGTGAGCGTCCGCCGGATCTGGTCGGGCTGCAGCCCGGTGGCCAGCCAGCGCGCCACAAGAGGCGCCCAACGGCGGGCCGTACGGGCGGGGATGGCCAGACGGTTGTCGGTACGGACGAACGAGCGCAGCAGCGCTTCGGCATCCGCGAGTGTGACCGCCCCGCCGACCGGCTCCGGCCCGGAGGGCCGGGGCTCGTCGGTCACGGGCTCGCGGCGGCCGGTTCCCGGCCTCGAGTCACTGGCGTCCGCGTCCTGCGACTCCGGTTCCGGCACGGGTGGTTGGTTGGTGGTGTTCTCTCCGGTGTTCTTCTGTGGTTGACGGCCGCCGCCCCGGCTACTCGGCTCACCGACCGCCGGGAACCCGGCACCCGGAACAGTGGGCTGCTGATGGCGCGGCGCCGTGGGCTCATCGGTGATCAGCCGGGCGCGCCCGTACGCCTGCCGGTGGCCGTCCCGTACGGCGACAGCGTCTTCAGCGGTCAGCGTCACGTTGGAGATGAGCTGGACAGTCGTGAACCGCCCGCCGTCCACCTGGACGCGCCACTCGTGCAGATAGCCCTCGGCGAGCAACTCCCGCTTGGCCTTCTGGAATGCGGTTTTCCTGATCCGTGCGCGCTGCGCCGTGGCGCTCAGCGGTTCGTTGGCGCCTTCGGGCAGGGAGACCTGCCAGGCCAGCAGATGCACGGCGTGCGAGGAGAGCCGCGGATGGCGAATGACGGCGTTGGGGATCTGCGCGAAGCAACGCGCAGGCGAGATAACATGCCGAAGCATCCCGGGACTCCTCTGAAGTCCTGTGGGGTGTAGGTCCCCGGACGGTGCGCTAACACCGGTCGGGGACCGCCTCGTTCTGGCACGAGGCGACCCGATTGAGGGGCAGCGTACACCCCTCGGTGACGATCGGACGACCATACGTCACACATGGTGATGCTCGGGCCAAGTCACGGGTCGCCGGCTCGGGCGGCACCGATGACGGCACCGACGACGGCAAGGGTCGGTGGTCGAGGCCCGGCCGTTATGGCAGGCGCTCCGCGGTGACGTTGCCGGGGTCGTCCAGCCACGTGTGCTGGCCGCGATCGGAG
>NZ_JBOHCV010000266.1:0-4558 GCF_050698815.1 Streptomyces sp. | reverse complement strand
GACCGCCATCCACCAAGAGTCGTCCGGCCAGGAGGCGGCGTGGGTCTTCAGGTGCTCGCTGACGTACACCGGGTCGGCGCTGGGTGCCGGCAACATGCCGGTGGTGAGCAGCGGGACGCAGAAAGTGCCCGTCTGCGCGTTCCAGTAGGGGGTGCGGGTACTTTCGCCGACCGCGTCGAGCGGATAGCGGGCAGTGGCGTAGTAGAGCCATGTGTTGCCGAGTACATCGAAGTAGGCGGGCCAGTCGTCGCGCAACTTCGCTTCGTACAAGGCCCGTTCAACATCGGTCGGCGCCTGCCAGGACGGACTGTGCCCACCCGTTCCGCCGCCCGGCCCCGGTCTTGTCCCGTGCGGCATCCCTTTCCCCATCCCCATGGCGGGTAATCCTATCCGGGCGGATTCACCTCACTTGAAGGGGATGTTGAGCCAGGGGCTGGCCCGGTCGGTGGTCAGGATGCGGTGGGCGGCGAGCATGTCCGCGTACCAGTCGCCGAACTTCTCTTCGTCGAAGTGCAGGCAGCGGCCGAGGATGTAACCGGCGGAGAAGCCCTGCCACGAGTCGTACACGCTCTGACTCTCCCTCCCGGCGCGAACGACGGCCTGTTCCGTTTCCCATAGCTCGCAGAACCGGGCCCCCAGACCCCAGCGGGCCATCTTCGAGGCGCGGCCGTAGTCCCAGGCGAGAACCGACTGGACGACATCGTCCTCGGCGAGCAGGCCGTCGGCGCGGAAGCGGGACTCGTAGCGCATGATGCGGCCGATGAGGTCCTGCAGGCGTTCGACTTCGGCGTCGAAGCCGATATCGTCGTCCGGATCCTCGTCCCATCCGGTGTCCGTGCTCTCCTCATGGCCTGCCTCGCGGCCTCCCTGGCGTGCAACGCGTGCCGTCACCTCGCGCCACCGCGAGATGCTCGCCGCGCCCCCCTCGGAAGCGCGCGCCAGATTCCGGCGGATGCGGAGCACGAACTCCCAGGCACCACTGCTGCTCATTTCGCCCTGGATCAACTGCTCTTGGTATTCCTGCCACTTGGAGCGCTCGGTGACGCCCCAGTGCTCCTTGAGGCGTTCCCTCTCCGCGTCGTAGCCGCGACCGTGCCAGGCGAGCGCGTTCCAGAGTGAGCCGTTCCTGACGCACAACAGTGCCCCGCACGCGAGCCCGTGCGCCACCGGGCCGTGCAGCGGACCACCCACCGACAGGGTGCGGAGCCGGCGCAGCTGGCTTCGCCACGCCCGTTCGCCGTGCTGACGCCATACGGTGCGGTGGGCCATGGACCCCGGGAAGTACGCCTCGCACGGGCTGCCCGGATTGACCGCCAGCCAGGTCGTTTCGCCCGGCCAATCGGAGGCGAAGGTCTCCAGATCCCTTCTGACATACACCGGATCAGCCACTGGGGCAGGCAGCATCCCGGCGGTGAACACGGCGCGGCAACGACTGCCCGTCTGAGCGTTCCAGTAGGTGTCGTACCTGCGTTGACCGACCGCATCGAAGGAGTAGCGGTCGACGGCGTAGTAGAGCCATGTGTTGCCGAGTACGTCGAGATAGGAAGACCAGTCGCCGCGCGATTTAGCCTCGTACAGCGCCCGTTCGACATCGGTCGGCGCCTGCCATGCCATGGCGGTCACCGACTACGAGCCCGACCCGGCGGCCTTGGCACGCAGTTCGGTACGGAGCGCGTCGACGCGCTCGGCGAAGGCGTCGAGATCGGATCCGTACGAGCCCCTCACCGACGGGCCCCGGTCGACGACGGCGACGAAGGAGCCATTGTTCCTCCAGGCGCAGACGGGGGCTTCGACGACATCCTCACCCTTGTCCTTGAGCATGATCTCGCAGGTGAGCGGCTCGTCGGTGCCCGACGGTGTGATTCGCCGCCGCTCGCCGCCTGAGGCTTCATCACCTTCCAGGGTGCCGAGAAGGTCGTGCACGGTCGACTCGGGCCTGACGGTGGAGCCGTTGTAGCCGCGGACCGTGAGCTGGTCGCTGGCCTTGTCGTTTTCCGCCCCCGCAGCCTTCGAGGTGCCTTCATAGTGCCCGGCCACCGGTACGAGTCCCCGCCCGGTCGACTCCTCGGACTCGCCGCGCAGGGCGAGCCCGGGTTCATCGCTGAAGTCCCTGGTGAGAGTGAGCTTCCCGTCCTCCAGCAACGGGGGGAGGGAGACCGTGTACGTCCTGTCGGGAGGGCCGGAGCTGTCGTCGACGAATACGACGATGGCTATTTGCACGAGCGCCGCCACGAATATCGACGATGCGGCGATGACGCCGGTCACCTTGCGGGCGCGTCTACCCTGCTGCGGCCCTTTCCGGCCGTGCGGGTCGGGCCCGTACTCGCCGTCAGGAGGGAGCACCTGCTGCGGTGGCACGTACGACGCTCCCGCTCCCGGGGTCCCGTACGGCGTGCCTCCGTGACCATGCGGCGCCTGCGCCCAGCCGGGCCGCTGCCCGCTCCCCTTCCCCATGGTTCCGCACCTTATCGAAGGCCGGGGACCGGGACTTCATGTCCCCGGGGCCGGACCTACTTCACGGTCGTGGTGATGGCAACGGCCGTCGGCGCGTGGCGAGTTCGGCGTCTGTCACGCCCGTCGTCCGGGTTCGCGGCATACTTCTGCTGTGGCGACCTACGACACGATTGGCACGACCTACAGCAGTACGCGACGGCCCGACCCCCGGATCGCCGCCCAGATCCACGGGGCTCTCGGTGATGCCGCCGAGGTGATCAACGTAGGAGCCGGCGCCGGTTCCTACGAACCGCCGCAGACCCTGCTCGCGGTGGAACCCAGCTCGCTGATGATCGCCCAGCGTCCTGCCGGATCCGCGCCGGCGATCCAAGCGACCGCGGAGTCGATCCCTGTCGCAGACGACTCAGCCGACGCCGTGATGGCGGCCTTGACCGTGCACCACTGGACCGACCTCGAGGCCGGCATCAAGGAGCTGCGTCGGATCGCGCGGCAGCGCATCGTCATCTTGACCTGGGACTTCAACGTCGCACGCGGGTTCTGGCTGCTGGATGAGTACCTGCCCGAGGCGGCCGCGTTCGACGAAGCACGGGCCGTCGCAGTCGACCGGCTGGCCGCACTGCTGGGCGGCACCGTCCGCATCGAGACAGTCCCGGTCCCGCATGACTGCACCGATGGATTCGGCGCCGCGTACTGGCGCCGCCCCGAGGCATACCTCGATCCGGTGGTGCGGGCCGGCATGTCTCACCTGGCCCAGGTCGGAGAGGAGGGCCTCCGTGGGGGCTTGGCCCGGCTGTCCGATGACCTGTCCTCCGGCCGCTGGTACGAGCGCCACAGCGACCTGACCGGCCGCGAAACCCTCGACGTCGGATACCGGCTCCTTGTCGCGGACCTGCACTAGCGGGCGGACCTGGGACGGGCCGCGCCGGGGCCGCCGTCAGAGATCCGGACGGCGCAGGCGTACGTACCGCACCAGCGGGACGCGGCCGGTCCGCACCCGGACCTCTACGGTCAGGGGCTCCAGCAACGGCCGCCAGTGCGCGTCCAGTTCGGCGTCCGCCACGACTTCGCCCAGGTGTCCGGCCACCGCACCGCCCAGCTGAGAAGCGGCCACCGAGCCCAGCCGCGGCGAGGTGACCGCACGGCGGCCGTCGGGGAGGTCGACGACGGCCGCCCAGGGGCGGTGTTCCGGGCCGGTGATCCCGACAAGTTCGGCGTCGAGGGTGTCCGCGCTGCGCACCTTCCGCCAGGCCGCCCGCCGGTCGCCCGGCCGGTAGGGGGCGTCCCAGCGTTTGGAGACGATCCCCTCCACTCCCTGCGGCCTCATCTCCCGCATCCACGTACGGGCTTGGGCCGCGTCGTCGGTCGACAGGACCAGCTGGATCTCGGGGCCGGCCTGTTCCACGACGTCCCGCAACCGGGTCCATCGCGTCCGCAGGGGAGCGGCGTGTAGATCGTCGTAGGGGGCGGCGGGCAGGTCGAAGGCGACCAGGATGGCAGCGGGCGCGCCGGGTCGGGGACGCCTTGCGAGGCCGCGCTTCTGCAGGGCC
Organism: Streptomyces sp.; assembly: GCF_050698815.1. Taxonomy (GTDB): domain Bacteria; phylum Actinomycetota; class Actinomycetes; order Streptomycetales; family Streptomycetaceae; genus Streptomyces. The sequence continues at coordinate 557 of NZ_JBOHCV010000266.1, read as the reverse complement.
TCGAAGTCGAACCGCTGGTGCTGCTCGCTCCAGACCACCACCTCGCCGTCGATGACCGTTCCCACGTCCAATTGTTCGGCGGCGGCGATGAGTTCGGGAAACTGAGGGGTCAGCTCACGCTTGCTGCGCGAGTGGATGCGTACGCCCTGCTCGGTGACCGCGAGGGCGACGCGCCAGCCGTCGAGCTTGATGGAGTGGTGCCACCCCGGGCCGTCGGGGACGGCCTCGACCGCCTTCGGCCGTACCAGCTCCACCGGCAATCGCACCACGAGCCCACCGTTCACGTCGGCCAGCCTCGCGGGCGGCGCAGCGGGAGACCGGGGGCCACGCCGCGTTCTCGTGTCCACGCCACCGCTGTGGCGGAGCGCGATTGACCGTGCGGCGTGACATGGATCACAGCAGTCACGTACGTTAACGCTGACTAACATGCCAGGCGGGGAGAGACCCCGTTGGAGGAGAAGGAGGCGCCGCCTATGACCACCGGCATGGACGTGATGTACCGCGGAACGGTGTACCCATGGCACTGCGACCACATGGGGCACATGAACGTCATGTGG
>NZ_JBOHCV010000265.1:0-10107 GCF_050698815.1 Streptomyces sp. | reverse complement strand
CAGTGCGGCAGCGCCTCGAATTCGCTGACCCGGGAGAGGCGGCGGGGCTCGCCGCCTTCCTGGGCCGGCTGCTGCGCTGGGAGAAGAACGCCGCCGTCCGCATCCAGGCCGGCGGCGGCGTGGCCGGAGTCTTCGCCAAGCCCGCCCGGTTCGAGGTGGTGGTGGTACGGACCGGCCGGCTGCTGGGGCCGCCGGGCACTCCGGGCTCGACGGGCAGCACACCGGGCACGGCCGCGGCGGAACTGGACGTCACCGTCTCCGCTGGTGAACTCCTGGAGGGTGTCGAGGAGCCGACGGAAACCGTCACAGTGCCCGGTCCGGTGACCGGGCCGCCGTGGACCGGAGTGCTGCCGCCGCGTGGCGGCTGGCAGGCGTTCGCCGAGGCACCGCCGGACGCGGTCCGCGCGGTCGCTGTCGCGGCCGTGGCGGAGTTCCGCGAACGGGCGGAGCGGCTGACCCCGGCGGCCCGCACCCGCGAGAGGCTGGACGCGCTCGCCGAGGAGATCTGGTCGCGGCCGCTGGGCCGGACCGAGCTGCCGCTGCGCGCCGTGCACGCCGCGCACGCACTGGGTTTCCTGGGCGGCACGGAGCCGCTGGGACTGCTGAAGGCCGGCCCCTGGCTGCGGCTGCGCGCACCCGCCGGTTCGGTGGTGGTTCGCCAGGGCGGCGACCGCGGCCCCGGCCTGAGCGTCACGCCGGTGTGACTCCGGTGGCGCCGCCGTGACTCCGGTGTGGCGCCCGCGCCCGGTCAGTCCGGTCAGTCCCGTCAGTCCGGGGAGTTGACCATGGAGGCGGCAGCGTAGACGAGGTAGTCCCAGAGCTGACGCTCGTGCTCGGGAGCGAGCTCCAGGCTCTCCACGGCGTCCCGCATGTGGGCGAGCCAGGCGTCATGAGCGGCACGGTCGACCTTGAACGGGGCGTGCCGCATGCGCAGCCGGGGATGGCCGCGGTCGTCGCTGTAGGTACGGGGGCCGCCCCAGTACTGGATGAGGAACAGAGTGAGCCGCTCCTCGGCCGGGCCGAGATCCTCCTCCGGATACATCGGGCGCAGCACCGGATCGTCGGCGACGCCCTGATAGAAGCGGTGCACGAGCCGTCGGAAGGTGTCCTCGCCGCCGACCTGCTCGTAGAAGGTCTGCGTCTGCAAGCTGCCGCGCGGAATCTCCATCACTCCTCCATCGTCGCAGATGCCCCGGACGGGGCCGCCGCCCCCGCCGCCCTCGCGTCTTCCGCCCCCGCGCAGCACAGTGGAGGCATGCCTGCTGCGTCGGACCTCGTACGGCAGCTCCTGGCGGGCGGCGCGCTCGCCGACCCCGCCTGGCGTGCCGCCTTCTCGGCGGTGCCCCGCGAGCTGTTCGTGCCGTACTACTACGTCACCGCGTCCGACGGCGGTCAGGAGCGGCTCTGGCGGGACGATCCTGATCCCGGGCGCCGGGAGCGCTGGCTGGCCGGGGTGTACGACGATGTGCCGCTGGCCACCCGGGTACGCGACGGCGAACTGGTCTCCTCCAGCAGCCAGCCCTCCCTGATGGCCCGCATGTTGGAGGCGCTGGAGGTACGCGAGGGGGCGCGCGTGCTGGAGATCGGCGCCGGAACCGGCTACAACGCGGCCCTGCTCGCGCACCGTCTGGGCGACGGGCAGGTCACCACCATCGACCTCGATCCCGACATCACCAGCGCAGCCCGCGAGCACCTGGCCGCCGCGGGATACCGGCCGCGGGTGGTCACCGGGGACGGTGCGCGCGGTGCTCCCGCGTACGCGCCCTACGACCGCGTCATCGCCACCTGCGCCCTGTCGTCCGTGCCCGCCGCCTGGATCGCGCAGTGTGTGCCGGGTGCGCTCGTCCTGGCGCCCGTCGGCACCGGTCTGCTCACCCTGCGGGTCGCCGACCAGCGGCACGCCACCGGCCGCTTCCTCGGTACTCCGGCCTTCTTCGTGCCGCTGCGCGGCGGCGGCACGGTGCCCGTACGGTCCTCGTCGCCCCATGAGGTACCCCGGCACGCACGGCGCCAGGACTCCTTCCACTTCCTCTTCGGTCTGACCGGGGGATCGATGGAGCCGCACGATGTCTACGACCTCTGGCGTGCCGCGGGACGGCCACCGCGGGAGCGCTACGGGGTGACCATCCGGGACGCCGAGCAGTGGGCGTGGCTCGACGACCCGCAGGGGCCCTACACCTGGCCGCTGGGAGGAACGTAGCCTCGGGGGATGCACGGCTGGCCCTTTCTCTGTCTGCTCGGCGGCATCGTGCTGCTGGGCACGTCCGTGCAGCGGCTGGCCGGGATCGGCTTCGGGCTTCTCGCCGCCCCCGGTCTGATGCTGCTGATGGGTCCGGTGCAAGGCGTCGCGCTCGTCAACTGCGCGGGAATCGTCATCAGCGCGGTCGGACTCGCGTCAACCTGGCGGCAGGTGCGCCTGCGCACCATGGTGCCGCTGGTGGCGGCCGCGGCCGCCACGGTCCCGCTGGGCGCCTGGATCGCCCTGCGGCTGCCCGAGCCGGTGCTGCTCACCGGCCTCGGCTCGCTCATCACGGTGGCCGTGATCCTCGTCCTGCGCGGCGTCCGGATGACCGCCCTGCGCGGTACGGGCGGCGCCGTCGCGGCGGGTGCGGCCAGCGGCTTCATGAACTCCTCCGCCGGTGTCGGCGGCCCCGCGCTCTCCGTCTACGCCGTCAACGAGGGCTGGACGGCACGTGACTTCGTGCCCAACGCCCAGTTCTACGGACTCCTCGTCAACCTCCTCTCGGTGGGCGCCAAGGGACTTCCGCACCTGGCCCGCCCCGCCTGGCTGCTGATCGCGGCGACCATGGCGGTGGGGATGGTGCTGGGCGGCTTCCTCGCCGCACGTACGCCCGAGAGGGGCACCCGCCGCGTCATACTCGGCCTTGCTCTGGCCGGCGGTGTGACCACGGCGGCGAAGGGGCTGTGGCTGCTGCTGTGACGGCGCCGCTGTGACGGCTGCTGGGAGGATGTGCCATCGCTGCGGAACCGCACCCGGACCGGACGCGTGTGGTGGTTTGACTGCACGGACCCTCCCGCACAGATCCCGATCCGAACAAGATCCCTGCCGAAACGGTGTGGTTGGTCTTCCCACGGACATATTCTGGCGGTGGACACCGCACGCGTGTGGCGACGGGGCATCGCACAACGTACGCACGGGCGCGGGGGTTCGTCAGCGACCAAGGGGGAGGGTACCGAGCTGTGACACAGCCGCTCGCACGACCGGCGACGTCGCCGCCGTCCGCACCGCCGCCCCTGCCACCGCCGCCGCACCGCAGTGCGTGGAGCGAGGGCGTGCACAGACTGCGTGCCGCGGCGATGACCGAGCCGGGCCGGCTGCGCGGCATAGGCGCCCTGCTGGCCCTGCTGATCGTGCTGTTCGGCGCCGTGACGGCATGGCAGTTCGCGGACCGTACGAGCGCCGCCGACGCCGTCGTGGAGAACAGCCAGCCGCTCAGCGTGGACGCGGCGAGCATCTACCGTTCGCTGGCCGACGCCGACACGGCCGCCTCCAGCGGGTTCCTCGCGGGCGGTGACCAGCCGCGCTCGATGCGCGAGCGGTACGAGAGGAACATCAGCGAGGCCTCGCGGCTGCTGGCCTCGGCGGCGGCCAACTCCAAGGGCTCGGCGTCCGCGCAGAAGCAGATCATCAAACTCAACCAGGGACTGCCCCGCTACACCGCTCTGGTGGAGTCGGCGCGCGCCAACAACCGGCAGGGGCTGCCGCTCGGCGGCGCCTATCTGCGCCATGCGAACGAGGAGATGCGCGGCGAACTGCTGCCCGCCGCCAAGAAGCTCTACACGGCGCAGACGGCGCGCCTGGGTGAGGACTACGCGGACGCGCAGGCGTGGCCGTGGTTCGCGATCGCCGCCGGGCTGCTCGCCCTCGGCGGGCTCGGCTGGGCCCAGCGGCGCAACTACCACCGTACGAACAGGGTGTTCAACCTCGGGCTGCTCGGCGCCACGGCCGCCGCCCTCGTCGCACTGATGTGGCTGACCGGCGCGCACGCCATGGCGCGGTCGGCCCTGAACGAGTCCGACGAGAAGGGCGCGCAGTCGCTGCGGGTGCTCAACGAGGCGTGGATCGGCTCTCTCCAGGCGCGCGGGGACGAGAACATGACGCTGGTCGCGCGCGGTGGCGGGAGCGCGTACGAGGAGAGCTACCGGAAGCAGATGGGCCAGGTCGCGGGAGCGGACGGAGGCGGCGCGTCGGACAGCGGGTCGCTGGCGCACGCCTTCGACCTCGCCGACGACCGTGCGGGGCGGCAGCCGGTGCGGGAGGCGATGAACGCGGTCGAGCAGTGGCGCCAGCGGCATGAGGCGGCGCGGGAGAAGGACGACGGCGGGGACTACAGCACGGCGGTCGGCATGGTGATCGGCGGCAAGGGGAGTGGCAGCACCGGCGAAGCCTTCGACGAGGTCGACGCCGGCCTGGCCAAGGCCAGCGCGCACGAGCAGAGCGAGTTCGAACGGAAGGCCGACTTCGGGCTGAGCGCGCTCAGCACTGTGGCGATCGGCGGCGCGGTGCTGGCACTGCTCGGGGCCGTCGCCGCCGTACTGGGCATCGGCCGCAGGCTCTCGGAGTACCGGTGACGGGGGAGACGGTGACGGACGGAACGGAACGCGGCCGGGACGGAGACCGGAGCCTGGACCGGCGGAGGCGCGCGCGGTACCACCGGCACGCGCGGTACGCGCGGCAGGGCAAGCCGCTCGCCGTCGCGGCCGGTGGGCTCGCAGTGGTCGCCGCCGTGCTGGTCCCGGCCGTGCTGCCGGTCCACGGAACGCACGACACGGACGCCCGTACCCGCGTCACCGGCCGTTCGGCTGCCGCACAGCAGACCCTCCGGCCCGCCGCCGCTCCCAGGCCGGAGACCTGCGAGGACGGCAACGACCCGGCCGAGAGCCTCAAGCCCTCCGGCGACGCGGGTGCCGCCGTCAAGCGCATCAAGGAGAAGGGCCAACTGGTCGTGGGCGTCGACCAGAACAGCTATCTGTGGGGCTACCGTGACCCCGCCACCGGCGACATCGAGGGCTTCGACATCGACCTGGTGCGCGCCATCGCCGAGGACCTGTTCGGCGAGACCCCGCCCGGCGAGGACCCGCCGATCACGTTCAAGACCATTCCCACCGACCAGCGCATCCCCGCGATCCGCAGCGGCGATGTCGACATGGTCGTGCGCACCATGACCGTCAACTGTGAACGGCTCAAGGACGTCGCCTTCTCCACCGCCTATTTCGAGGCCGGACAGCAGTTGCTCGTGCCCAAGAAGCGCGCTCGCGTCAAGGGCTTCGACGCGAGCATGCGCGGCGAACGCCTGTGCTTCGCCCAGGGGTCGACGGCCCAGACGCTGATGAAGAGGGGCAGGTACCGGAAGCTCGGAGCCGAGTCGGTCGTGGTCCCCAACCAACTGGACTGTCTGGTGCGGATGCAGCTCGGCCAGGCGGATGCCACGCTGACCGACAGTGCCCTGGGGGCCGGACAGGCCGCGCAGGACCCGACCGTCGAACTCATCGGCGACCCGGTGACGGTCGAGCCCTACGGGGTCGCGATGAACCTGGCCGACGAGGACTTGGTGCGCCGGGTCAACAAGGTGCTGGAGGATTACCGCGAGGGCGGCTCGGACAGCGCGTGGCGCACCTCGTACGACAAGTGGCTCGCCGCCGAGATAGGCAAGGGTGAGGGGAAGGCTTCGCCGCCGAAGCCGAAGTACCGGAACTGACGGCGGAGCACGCAGCACGCAGAGCACAGCGGACCACGACAGAAGCAGCGAGGTGATCGATGGGGCCCGCGGGACCCACCGGGCCGGTGATGAGCCGGGAGGAGGTCGACCGTGCGCTGGAGCGGCTGACCGCCGAGCACGAAGCGGTCGAGTCGTCCCTGTTCGCGCTCCAGGACCACGCGGGCCGGCGCCTCCTGGAAGGCGCCCGGCTCAGCGGCACCACCGCGCACCGGTGGGCGCAGGCCGAGGCGGCCATCACCCGGCTGTGGAACGCCTTCGACACCTACGCCGCCGCCCTCCGGCAGGCGCAGGAGGTGCGTGAGCGGCGCCGCTGGCCCAGTCGCGAGGACCTCGCCGAGCTGACCCGGCTGCTGCGGGACCCGCGCACCGTGCCCGGCGGCGCGCTCGACGGCGGCGCCGGGGCGGCCGGTGGCGCCGGTGCTTCCGAGGCCCCCCGGCTCACCGAGGAGGTGACGCTGAGCGGGCTGGTCGAGCGGATGAACGGCTGGTACGCGCAGGCCCTGGACGTGGTCGCGGCGGCCGACTCGGTCTGGTCGGCGCTGCCGGCCCGTATAGACATGCTCGCGGCCGAGTTGCGGCGCGTGCGTTCGCTCGCGCACTCCGTGGGCGTACGTCCGGGGGAGCACCCCTCCGGTGACGACCTGGAACGGACCACCGACGAACTCACCTCGCTGCGCGCCGAAGTGGTCGCCGACCCGCTCGCCTTCTGGACCCCGGCGGGCGGCAGCAGCGCCCCGGGCGGCGGGCGGCCGGAAACCTCGCGTTACGACCGCGCGGCCCGCGCGCTGGAGGACGTCCGGCGCGAGATCGACGCCGTCCTCAACGTGCGCCAGGACTCCGAACAGCGGCTGATGAGGCTGCGGGACGTACTCTCCCGCGCGGACCGCACGCTCGCCGAGGCGCGTGAGGCGCGCGGGGAGGTGCTGGCGAAGATCGCCGCATCGGAGGTTCCGGCCGTCAGCGGCCCGGCGACCGCTCTGCACGAACAGCTCTCGGCCGCGGCCGAGTACCGGCGGCACGGGGAGTGGCACCGCCTCTCACCACTGCTGGAGAGCCTGGAGCCGCGGGCGGAGGACGAGCTGGACCGGGCGCGCGCCCAGCTCTCCGCGGTGACGGCGCCGCTGGCCGTACGGGCGGAACTGCGGGGACGTCTCGACGCGTACAAGGCGAAGGTGGCCCAGCACGGCATGGCGGAGGACCGGATGCTGATCGAGCGGTACGACGTGGCGCGCCGGATGCTGTGGAGCGCGCCGTGCGACCTGCGGGCGGCGGAGGACGCGGTGCTGCGCTATCAGCAGGCGGCACAGCAGGTCCTGGTGCCGCGGCAGAGCGACTCGGCCCGGGCCGAGGGGATGGCGGATTCGTGAACGAGGCACAGGGTGGACCGAGTGCGCCGAGTGCGCCCGACGCACCGGACGCACCGGGCAAGCCCGGCTCGTCAGCGCTGAACAAGCCGTGCCAGCGGCCCGGCTGTGACGGCACGTACGAGGACATGGGCGGCGGGGAGCTGTACTGCGACATGTGCGGGCTGGCGCCCGTCGTCGCCCCGGGCGGCATGCTCGGCGCCACAGCGACCGGGCTCACCAGCGCGGCGCGCGACACCGGCTCGTCCTCCGGCTCGGCGTCGTCGCAGGCTTCCGGGTCCGCCCGGTCCGCTCGTTCCTCGGCCCGCTCCCGCTCGTCCCGGCGTTCGGTCTCCGGACGCCTCTCCCGTGACCTGTCCGGGCGGAGCAGCGCGCGTGCCGTCTCCGTGCGCAGCTCACGATCGACGGCGGCCGGGTCGGCCCGCGGCCGGCTCGGCGCGGGGCTGGTCTCGGTACCGGAGGTGCCGAAGGCCGATCCGGGCACTGTCGTGCTGGAGAACCCGGAAGTGCCGGAGCGCAAGCGGTTCTGCAGCAACGGTGACTGCGGCGAGCCGGTGGGACGTGCGCGCGGCGACCGGCCGGGGCGTACGGAGGGCTTCTGCACCCGGTGCGGGCATCCCTATTCGTTCGTGCCCAAGCTGCGCACGGGAGCCGTGGTGCACGGGCAGTACGAGGTCGCGGGCTGTCTCGCGCACGGCGGGCTCGGCTGGGTCTATCTCGCCGTCGACCGGGCGGTGTCGGACCGCTGGGTGGTGCTCAAGGGTCTCCTGGACACAGGTGACGAAGACGCCATGGCCGCCGCGATCTCCGAGCGGCGCTTCCTGGCGGAGATCGAGCACTCCAACATCGTCCGCATCTACAACTTCGTCGAACACCTCGACGAGCGCACCGGCAGCCTCGACGGCTACATCGTCATGGAGTACGTCGGCGGCAAGTCGCTCAAGGAGATCGCCAACGGGCGGCGCACACCGGCCGGCAGACGGGACCCGCTCCCCGTCGAGCAGGCGTGCGCGTACGGCCTGGAGGCGCTGGAGGCGATGGGTCACCTGCACAGCAGGAACCTGCTCTACTGCGACTTCAAGGTCGACAACGCCATCCAGCAGGACGATCAGCTCAAGCTCATCGACATGGGCGCCGTGCGGCGGATGGACGACTACGAGAGCGCGATCTACGGCACGATCGGCTATCAGGCACCCGAAGTCGCCGAGGAGGGCGCCTCGGTCGCCTCCGACCTCTACACGGTCGCGCGCACGCTCGCGGTGCTCACCTTCGACTTCCAGGGCTACACGAACGTCTTCGTGGACAGCCTCCCGGAGCCGGAGAACATCGACGTCTTCGGGCGGTACGAATCCTTCTACCGCTTCCTGATGCGCGCGACCGACCCCGACCCGCAACGCCGCTTCGCCTCGGCCGCGGAGATGTCCGAGCAGCTGACGGGTGTGCTGCGCGAGGTCGTCGCACTGCAGACGGGACGCCCGCGGCCCGCGATGTCGACACTCTTCGGGCCCGAACTCCGCGTGGTGGACACCGAACTGCTGGCACCGCAGTCGAGCGGCACCCCGGCGCCGGGCGCTGCGGGGAACGGGGCTGCGCCCGTGCCCGTACCTGCGCCCGCGCCCGCGCCCGTACCTGTGCAAGGACAGGCGACGGGCCAGTACGTCCCGTACGGGAGCCCGCCCGCCCACGTGCCGCTGCCGGGGCAGGTCGAGCCGCACTCGGCCCCGCCGCCGAAGCCCGCGGGGAGACCGGCCGAGCCCGTGGGCCTCGTCCTGCCGCAGGCACGGGCCACCGCCCTCGCGCTGCCCATGCCGCGCGTCGACGCGAGCGATCCCAACGCGGGCTTCCTCGCGGGTCTGCTGACCTCCGCTCCGGCGGAGCTGATCAGCGCGCTGCAGGGCGCACCCGCCGACTCCGTCGAGCGGCGGCTCCGCGAACTGCGGGCGCGTCTGGAGCTGGACACCACCGTGGACCGGGCTGCCGCCGCCGACGCCCTCGCGCAGTTGGAGACGCGGCACTCCGACGACTGGCGGGTCATCTGGTACCGCGGCATGGCGGCGCTCGTCACCGGCGACCGGGAGACGGCGGCGCTCGCCTTCGACGCGGTCTACGACGCGTTTCCCGGCGAGCCCGCACCGAAGCTGGCACTTGGCGTCTGCGCGGAGATGCTGGGGCAGTTGGACAACGCCGCCGAGTACTACCGGCTCGTCTGGGCGACCGACCCCGCCTATGTCAGCGCCGCCTTCGGCCTCGCGCGAGTGCGTCTGGCGGCAGGTGACCGGCACGGTGCGGTGACCGCGCTGGAGTCGGTGCCCGAGGTGTCCATCCACTACACCGCGGCGCGCGTGGCCGCCATCCGGGCGCGGCTCAGGCAACGCGCACCGCACGAGCCGCTGCACGACGATCTGTACGCCGCGGCGCAGCAGATCGAGCGGCTGCGGGACGCCGGACTCGACGCCCCGCGCCGGGAAGCGCTGACCATCGAGGTACTGGGCAGCACGCTGGACTGGGTCCTCGCGGGGCGGAACGGGCTTCCCCTCGCTTCGCCCGGGCCCGCGCCCGAGCCGCGCGGGCCGCTGCTGGGCTGCCCGCTGGAGGAGACAGGTCTGCGACACGGGCTGGAACGCTCGTACCGCCTGCTCGCCCGGCTCGCGCAGTCCGGCACCGAGAGGATCGAACTGGTGGAGCGGGCCAACCGCTTCCGCCCCAGGACGTGGGTGTGACGATGCCACAGCTTGACCGACTCTCCGCCTGCCCGGGCTGCGCCGAGCCGTTGGAGGAGGGGGACCGTTTCTGCGGTGTGTGCGGTGCCGATCTGACGGCGGCGGCAGTGGTTACGGGCAACGGCTCACGGTCGTCCGCAACGCCTCCGCCTCCGCCGGTACCGCCGGCGCCCCCCGCGGCCGCTCCCGCGCCGGCGACCGTACAGACGCCCACGGAGCCGGACTTCACGCTGCCGCCCGCCGAGGAACTGCCCGTACCGGCGGGACGATCCACGCCGGCGC
>NZ_JBOHCV010000264.1:0-4825 GCF_050698815.1 Streptomyces sp. | reverse complement strand
CGCATGACCGGCCCGTACACGCACAGGAGGACCGCCGTGCGTGACGCCGCCAGCCGCCGCCGGGCCGTGGTGATCGGTGGTGGCCTCGCCGGCGTCACCGCGGCGCTGCGACTGGCGGACGCGGGCGTGGCCACCACCCTCCTGGAGTCACGGGCACGGCTCGGCGGGCTCGCCTTCTCCTTCCGGCGCGACTCACCCGCCGGCCCGCTCAGCATCGACAACGGGCAGCACGTACACCTGCGTTGCTGCACCGCCTACACCTGGTTCCTGGACCGGATCGGCGGCAGCGGGCTCGCTCCGCTGCAGCGCCGGCTGGACGTGCCCGTCCTCGACGCGGCTCCCGCCCGGCCCCGGCTGGGCAGGCTGCGCCGCACCGCCCTGCCCGTACCGCTGCACCTCGCCGCCGGCCTGGCCGGATACCGCCACCTCTCGCTCGCCGAACGGGCCGCCGCCGGCCGTGCCGCACTCGCTCTGCGAGAGCTGGACCCGGCCGACCCGGCCCTGGACGGCGTCGACTTCGCCACCTGGCTGCACCGGCACGGCCAGTCCGGCCGCGCCGTCGAAGCCCTGTGGGATCTGGTGGGCACCGCGACCCTCAACGCCCGCGCCCGGCACGCCTCCATGGGCCTGGCCGCCATGGTCTTCAAGACCGGACTGCTCTCCGCCCCCGGCGCCGCCGACATCGGCATCTCCCGGGTACCGCTGGGCCACCTCCACGACACCTTGGCCCACGCGGCACTCGAGGAGGCGGGCGTGCGCACGGTCACCCGGGCCAGGGCCCGGACCATCGGCCCACGGGCCGGCGGCGGCTGGCGGGTGATCGCCGGGCACGGGCAGGCGGTCGCCGAGGAGTACGAAGCCGACGCGGTCGTACTGGCCGTACCGCAGCGCGAGGCGCACGCACTGCTGCCCGCCGGCGCGCTGTCCGACCCCGGCCGGCTCCTCGACATCGGTACGGCGCCGATCCTCAACCTGCATGTGATCTACGACCGGAGAGTGCTGCGCCGCCCCTTCTTCGCCGCACTCGGCTCGCCGGTGCAGTGGGTCTTCGACCGTACGGTCCCATCCGGGCTGGCGAGCGGCCAGTACCTCGCCCTCTCCCAGTCCGCCGCGCACGACGAGATCGACGAGCCGGCAGCCGCGCTGCGCGCGCGCTATCTGCCGGAGCTGGCACGGCTGTTGCCCGCCGCGCGGGGCGCGGCCGTGCGCGACTTCTTCGTCACCCGGGAGCGCACCGCCACCTTCGACCCGCGTCCCGGCGTCGGCCGGCTGCGCCCCGGGGCACGTACCGGGGCTCCCGGTGTCCACCTCGCCGGAGCGTGGACCGATACTGGCTGGCCGGCGACCATGGAGAGCGCTGTACGCAGTGGGGCGACCGCCGCCAGGGAAGCCCTCACCGTCATGGGCCGCCCGCACGACAACGATCCAGTGCCCGGCATCACAGGAAGGGCGGTGGCATGACCAGCCTCGACGCGGCCACCCGCATCAGCACCACCGGCACCACCGGCACCACCAGCACCGGCACGAACAGCACAGAACGCAGAGGAGACCCCGTGACCACGGCGAACCCGCAGACCGTCGTCGACAACACGAGCGTCAGCGCCCTGCTGGAGCGCGGACGCAGGCTCGCCACGCCTGTGCTGCGCGCTGCCGTGGACCGGCTCGCGCCGCCGATGGACACCGTCGCCGCGTACCACTTCGGCTGGATCGACGCGGAGGGAAGGCCCTCCGACGCCGACGGCGGCAAGGCCGTACGCCCCGCCCTTGCCCTCCTCTCGGCGGAGGCCGCGGGAGCCGCACCCGAGACCGGGATCCCGGGTGCGGTCGCGGTCGAGCTGGTGCACAACTTCTCGCTGCTGCACGACGACCTGATGGACGGCGACGAGCAGCGTCGCCACCGGGACACGGTCTGGAAGGTGCACGGCCCCGCCCAGGCGATTCTCGTCGGTGACGCTCTCTTCGCGCTCGCCAACGAAATACTGCTGGAGCTGGCCACCGTCGAGGCGGGCCGCGCCACCCGCCGCCTGACCCTGGCCTCCCGCAGGCTCATCGACGGTCAGGCACAGGACATCTCCTACGAGCACCGCGAGCGGGTCACCGTCGAGGAGTGCCTGGAGATGGAGGGCAACAAGACCGGTGCCCTGCTGGCCTGCGCGGTCTCCATCGGCGCGGTGCTGGGCGGTGCCGATGACCGTACCGCCGACGCCCTGGAGTCCTACGGCTTCCACCTGGGACTGGCCTTCCAGGCCGTCGATGACGTGCTGGGCATCTGGGGCGACCCGGAGGCCACGGGCAAGCAGGCGTGGAGCGACCTGCGGCAGCGCAAGAAGTCGCTGCCGGTGGTCGCCGCGCTCGCCGCTCAGGGCCCGGCCACCGCACGGCTGGCGGAGCTGATGGCGGCCGACGCCAAGAAGAGCCAGGCGGAGTTCGAGGACTTCGACGAGGCGGAGTTCGCCGCGCGCGCCGAGCTGATCGAGGAGGCCGGCGGCCGGGAGTGGACGTCTCAGGAGGCGCAGCGCCAGCACGCCACGGCCCTCGCGGCGCTCGACCCCGTCGACATGCCGGGCCAGGTGCGCGATCAGCTGACCGCGCTGGCCGACTTCGTCGTCGTACGGCAGCGATGAACCCCACGCGCCGGCACTGACCGGGCACTTCGAAAGGGACGAGATGACAGCGACAGCCGACGGCGGCACCGGGGCCGCGGAGACCGGCACACTCTCCCGCACGAAGCGCACCGGCCCGGACCCGGCACCGGATTCGGCGCGGGAGAGCCTGCGGGTCCGGGTGGAGCGGACGACCGGCCGTGCCGTCGAGAACCTCCTCGCCAGGCAGCATGCGGAGGGCTGGTGGAAGGGCGACCTGGAGACCAACGTCAGCATGGACGCCGAGGACCTGCTGCTGCGCGAGTTCCTCGGCATCAGCGAGCCGCGGACCATCCGGGACGCTGCCCGCTTCATCCGCTCCCAGCAGCGCGCGGACGGCACCTGGGCCACCTTCCACGGGGGTCCCGGCGAGATCTCCACCACCATCGAGGCGTACGTCGCGCTCAGGCTCGCCGGAGACGCCCCGGACGCCCCCCACATGGCGCGGGCCGCCGCCTGGGTGCGCGAGCAGGGCGGCGTCGCCGCCGCCCGGGTCTTCACCCGGATCTGGCTGGCGCTCTTCGGCTGGTGGCGCTGGGAGGACCTGCCCGAACTGCCTCCCGAGATGATCTACTTCCCGAAGTGGTTCCCGCTCAACATCTATGACTTCGGCTGCTGGGCTCGGCAGACCATCGTGCCGCTCACCGTGGTCTCGGCGAAGCGTCCCGTCCGCCCGGCGCCCTTCTCTCTCGACGAGCTGCACCAGGACCCGTCCTTCCCCAGCCCGCCGCGCCCGATGGCGCCGGCCACCAGCTGGGACGGTGTCTTCCAGCGCCTCGACCGGGCCCTGCACGGCTACCGCAGGATCGGCTCACGGGCGCTGCGCCGGGCCGCGCTCCGGAACGTCGGGCGCTGGATCATCGAGCGGCAGGAGAACGACGGATGCTGGGGCGGCATCCAGCCGCCCGCCGTCTACTCGCTGATCGCGCTGCACCTGCTCGGCTACGACCTGGACCACCCGGTCATGCGGGCCGGGCTCGAATCCCTGGACCGCTACACCGTCCACCGCACAGCTGCCGGAGAAGCCGCGGCCGGGCGGATGGTCGAGGCGTGCCAGTCCCCGGTCTGGGACACCTGCCTGGCCACCATCGCCCTCGCCGACGCCGGACTGCCGGCCGACCATCCCGCGCTGGTCAAGGCCGCCGACTGGATGCTCGGTGAGCAGGTCATGCGCCCCGGCGACTGGTCCGTACGCAGGCCTCACCTGCCGCCCGGCGGCTGGGCGTTCGAATTCCACAACGACAACTACCCGGACACCGACGACACCGCCGAGGTCGTCCTCGCACTGCGCCGGGTGCGGCACCACGACCCGGCGCGGGTGGAGAGGGCCGTGCGCCGCGCGGTGCGCTGGAGCATGGGCATGCAGTCACGTAACGGCGCCTGGGCCGCCTTCGACGTCGACAACACCAGCCGCTTGCCCAACCGGCTGCCCTTCTGCGACTTCGGCGAGGTCATCGACCCGCCCTCCGCGGACGTCACGGCCCACATGGTGGAGATGCTGGCCGCCGAGGGGCACCGGGACGACCCGCGCCTGCGCCGGGCCGTGGCCTGGCTGCTCGCCGAACAGGAGGCCGACGGCTCCTGGTTCGGCCGCTGGGGTGTCAACTACGTGTACGGCACAGGGTCGGCCGTCCCCGCCCTCACCGCCGCCGGCCTGCCCGTTACCCACCCGGCGATCCGGCGGGCCGTCAGCTGGCTGGAGAGCGTGCAGAACGAGGACGGCGGCTGGGGCGAGGACCTGCGCTCCTACCTGCACGGCCGCGAACGGGCCACGCTCGGTGCCTCCACCCCCTCGCAGACCGCCTGGGCGCTGCTCGCCCTGCTCGCGGCGGGGGAACGGGCCTCCACGGCCGTCGAACGCGGCGTCGGCCGGCTCGCCGAGACCCAGCGCGAGGACGGCTCCTGGGACGAACCCCACTTCACCGGCACCGGCTTCCCCTGGGACTTCTCCATCAACTACCACCTGTACCGGATGGTCTTCCCGGTCACCGCACTCGGCCGCTATCTGCACCCCGGCGCTCCCGCGGCTCCCGGCAGCGGGCGGACGGACGTCGGATGACGGACCGCGGCGGTCCGCTGCTGATCGCGTGCGCGCTGGGCATCGAACGCCTCGCGCTGCGCGACGGCAGCAGCCGGGGCGCAGCGGGTCAGCACGGTGACCGGCCCGGCGGGCCGGTCACCGT
>NZ_JBOHCV010000263.1:0-2579 GCF_050698815.1 Streptomyces sp. | reverse complement strand
CCCCACAGCCGTGCGAAGGGCGTGTCAGCGGTCCTTGCGGGTCCGCTTCTCGGCCTCGTCCTTGGCCCGGCCGGGCATGTCCTTGCCGCCCGTGTCCTTGCCCGGCATGTCCTTGCCGCTCTTCTCCTCCTGCTGGGGCCCGCCCTTCCTCTTCTTGGCGGCCTCCCGCTTCATCTGCTCGGCCTTGTCCTTGAACTTGTCCGACATGCCCATTGCCGCTCCTCGCGATGTGGTGCTGGCTGGAACACGACCAGCCTGGCACAGGGATACATACTTCGCATATCAGTGATATCGATGCATAGCGGATGGAGCGCCTGTCAGCTGCGCGGTGGCAGCGGCGGGCGCCGGAGGTCGGGCACCCGGGTGTAGCCGGGCGGTGCCGCCGCCGGGCGCCTCTCCAGCAGGTCCAGCGCCGTACTGACGGCCTTCTGCAGCACCACCGGCCGCCCCTCGGCCCAGTCCACGGGCGTGCGCCCGGCCTCGATGTCGGGGGCCACGCCGTGGTTCTCCACCGACCAGCCGTAGGCGTCGAACCAGGCGGCGTGCATCGGCACCGTGATCGTCGTGCCGTCGACGAGGGGGTGCTGTCCCGTGATGCCGACCACGCCGCCCCAGGTACGGGCGCCGACCACCGGGCCGAGGCCGAGCAGCCGGAAGGCGGCGGTGATCATGTCGCCGTCGGAGGAGGTCATCTCGTCGGCGAGCGCGACGACGGGGCCCCGCGGCGCGTTGCCGGCGTAACTGACGGGCTGGGCGTCCCGGGTCAGGTCCCAGCCCAGGATCGTGCGGGTCAGCGTCTCCACCACCAGCTCGCTGATGTGGCCGCCGGCGTTGCCGCGTACGTCGACGATCAGGGCGGGCCGGGAGACCTCCATCCGCAGATCGCGGTTGAACTGGGCCCAGCCGGAGCCGCCCATGTCGGGGATGTGTAGATAGCCGCACCGGCCGCTGCTCAGTTCCCGTACGACCTCGCGCCGCCGGGTCACCCAGTCCTGGTAGCGCAGGGGGCGGTCGTCGATGAGGGGGACGATCGCGACCCGGCGCGGTGGCGGCGGCAGCCCGGTCCCGGGCTCGGCGCCCTGCACGCCCGGTCCCGCGTCCGGTCCGGCACCCGCACCCGCACCCGCACCTGCACCCGGACCCGGACCCGGACCCGGACCCGGTTGGTCCCCCGGTTCGGGCTGGGTGAAGGTCAGCTCGACGGTCGTCCCCCCTGCCGCCGTCAGCAGCGGCCACGGCCCGGCCGAGGGGTCGACCGGCCGCCCGTCGATGTGGGTGAGCACCGCGCCGTCCCGTACGCCGGAACCGGCCAGCGGCGAACGGGCCTTGGAGTCCGAGGAGTCGCCCGGCAGGATGCGCTGGATGTGCCACTCGCCGCCCGAGGTACGGGCGAGGTTGGCGCCCAGCAGACCGATCGGACGCTGGTAGTGCGGCGGGCCCTCGTCGCGGCGGGCAGGGGTGACGTAGGCGTGCGAGGTGCCCAGTTCGCCGAGCACCTCCCGCAGCAGGTCGGCGAACTCGTCCGGGGAGGCGACCCGTTCCACCAGCGGGCGGTACTGGTCCAGCACGGCAGTCCAGTCGATGTTGCACATCCGCGGTTCCCAG
This sequence comes from Streptomyces sp., assembly GCF_050698815.1. GTDB lineage: Bacteria > Actinomycetota > Actinomycetes > Streptomycetales > Streptomycetaceae > Streptomyces. The sequence continues at coordinate 974 of NZ_JBOHCV010000263.1, read as the reverse complement.
AAGTACGCGCGGATCAGCCGCCCCGCCTCCTCGTACGCCTGCCGCCACTCCGCGCCCGGGTCGACCTCGTGCAGGACGCGGCGCAGGTCGATCTGGGTGGTGGTGTCGTCCTCGGCGGTCTCGGTGGCGGGTACGGCCCGCAGCTCACCGTCGTCGTTCACCACGAGCCGGGAGCCGTCGCCGCTGAGCGCGAACCAGTCGATGTCGTCGGTGAGTTCCGTGCGCTTGGCCTTGGCCAGGTCGAAGTGTTCGAGGGTGGGGCGGCCCGAGGTGTCGGCGGGATTGGCGAACGTCTCGCCGAGCGCGCCCGAGATGGGGAAGCGCAGCCAGATCAGACCGCCGCCGCTGACCGGCCGCAGCGCCGAGTACTTGGAGGCGGTCACCGGGAACGGCGTCACCCGGCTGGCCAGCCCCTCGGCCTCCACCAGCACCGAACCGTCCTCGCCCCCGCAATCCCTCGGGTCCAGCCCGCCCGCCGCGGGCCGTCCCTCGGGGGACAGGGCGAAGGGGGAGGGGGTGGCGGAGGAGAGCGGCACCAGGTACGGGCGGCAGCCCAGCGGGAAGGAGAGGTCGCCGGTGTGCACGTCGTAGACCGGGTCGAAGCCGCGCCAGGAGAGAAAAGCGAGGTAGCGGCCGTCCTGGGTGAAGCACGGCTGCTCGTCCTCGAACCGGCCGTCGGTGACGTCGAGGATGGTACGGCGGGTGTTCGTACCCGCCAGCTTCGCGATCTTGATCTTGCTGAGCGAGCGCCCGACGCCGGGATGCGCCCAGGTGAGCCAGCGGGAGTCGGGCGAGAAGGCGAGGTCGTTCACGGGGCCGTTGAGCGAACGGATCAGCTCGGTGACCCGGCCCGTCCCAGGGCCCGTGGCGGGGCCCGCGTCGGAGCCCCCTTCGGGGCCCGCGACGGCCGCGGTCGCCACCGCGTCGGTGTCCGGCGCCCCCGTGCCGGCCGGGCCCCCGAGACCGGCGAGAGC
>NZ_JBOHCV010000262.1:0-11041 GCF_050698815.1 Streptomyces sp. | reverse complement strand
CGGTGGAGCGTGAGCTGGCCGCCACCTCCGCCCGGCACGACGCCCTGGCCCTGGGCCTGCGCCGCAAGGACGGCACGGGCGCCCTGCTGGCCGCCACCGACCGGCTCACCGGCATCCTCGGCCCGGCCGCCGAGCTGCTCACCGTCGTCCCGGGACACGAACTGCCCGTCGCGGCAGCTCTGGGCGCGGCGGCGGACGCGGTGGCCGTCACCGACACCTCGACGGCCGCCGACGCGCTGCGCCTGCTGCGCAAGCACGACGCCGGCCGGGCGGCGCTGCTCCTGGGCGGCGGGCACCCTCCGGAGGACGACGCCCGCCCCGCAGCCGCGGACGGCCCGCCGCGTGCGTCGGACCTCGTCGACGGGCCGGCAGCGCTGATGCCCGCGGTGCGCGCGCTGCTGCGTGACGTCGTGATCGTCGGCACGCTGGAGGACGCCGAGCAGGTCGTCGGAGCGCGGCCCGGAACGGTGGCGGTGACCGCGGAAGGAGACGTGCTCGGCGCGCACTTCGCGCAGGGCGGCTCGGCGGGCGCGCCCAGCCTGCTGGAAGCCCAGGCCTCCGTGGACGAGGCCGCCGCGGAACTGTCGGAACTGGCGGACCGGCACACGGAGCTGACCGCCGAGCAGGAGCGGGCCAGGACGCGGCGGGCCGAATGTGCCGCACTGGTCGAGGAGCTGGGGGCCCGCCGCAGCGAGGGAGACAAGGAGAAGTCGCGGATCGCCGGACGGCTGGGGACGCTCAGCGGCCAGGCACGCGGCGCGGCGGGCGAGGCCGAGCGGACCGCGGCGGCGGTGGCCAAGGCGGAGGACGCCCTGCTGCGGGCCACCGAGGAGGCCGAGGAGCTGGCCGAACGGCTTTCGGTCGCCGAGGAGGCGCAGGAGGACGCGGAGATCGAGCCGGACACGTCCCTGCGGGACCGGCTCTCCGCGGACGGCGCCAACGCGCGGCAGACCGAGATGGAGGCCCGGCTCCAGGTACGTACGCACGAGGAGCGGGTCAAGTCGCTCGCGGGACGGGCAGATTCACTCGACCGTGCGGCGCGCGCCGAGCGTGAGGCCCGGGCGCGTGCGGAAGAGCGGCGCGCGCGGCTGCGGCACGAGGCCGAGGTCTCGACGGCGGTGGCCGCCGGGGCACGCCAGCTGCTGGCGCACGTCGAGGCGTCGCTGGGCCGGGCGCAGGAGGAGCGCGAGGCGGCCGGACAGGCCAAGAGCGAGCGGGAACGCGCGCTGGTCGCCGAGCGCAACGAGGGCCGTGAACTGAAGGACGAGCTGGACAAGCTGACCGACTCCGTGCACCGCGGCGAGGTGCTGGGCGCCGAGAAGCGGATGCGGGTCGAGCAGCTGGAGACCAAGGCGCTGGAGGAGCTGGGGGTCGAACCCGCGGGGCTGATCAGCGACTACGGTCCCGATCAGCCCGTACCGCCGTCACCTCCGGCGGAGGGCGAGGAGCTGCCGGAGGATCCCGCGCACCCGCGGAACATGCCGGTGCCGTTCGTGCGCGCGGAGCAGGAGAAGCGGCTGGCGGCGGCGGAACGGGCGTTCCAGAAGCTGGGGAAGATCAACCCGCTGGCTCTGGAGGAGTTCGCGGCGCTGGAGGAGCGGCACCAGTTCCTCAGCGAGCAGCTGGAGGACCTGAAGAAGACCCGCCTGGATCTGCTGCAGGTGATCAAGGAGGTCGACGAGCGGGTCGAGCAGGTCTTCACGCAGGCGTTCCACGACACGGCGCGCGAGTTCGAGGGTGTCTTCTCGCGGCTGTTCCCCGGCGGTGAGGGGCGGCTGGTGCTGACCGACCCGGACAACATGCTGACGACGGGGGTCGACGTCGAGGCCCGGCCGCCGGGCAAGAAGGTCAAGCGGCTCTCGCTGCTCTCGGGCGGCGAGCGGTCGCTGACGGCGGTGGCGATGCTGGTGTCCATCTTCAAGGCGCGGCCCAGCCCCTTCTACGTCATGGACGAGGTCGAAGCGGCCCTGGACGACACCAACCTGCAGCGGCTGATCCGGATCATGGAGGAGCTCAAGGACAGCTCCCAGCTGATCGTGATCACCCACCAGAAGCGGACGATGGAGATCGCGGACGCTCTCTACGGCGTCTCGATGCAGGGCGACGGCGTCACGAAGGTGATCAGTCAGCGGCTGAGTTGAGAGGCGGAAGCGCCGTCCCTTCACATCTTGAACAAGGTGTGCGAGAGGGTGAGGAAAATCTAGGTAGCTCTCTCCTGTTGACTTAGAAACTTAAAGGCATAGTCTCTTCAGCGTCACTTTTACCTTCAAGTGGTGGCGCGCTGTGTCCCCAACGGTTCGCGTGTCCCGCACCGGAGGCGACAGATCCCGAACCCGGCCCCTGCGCCGGGCAGCGCAGGAGACCATCTTGACCAGCACCCCTCAAGCGACGACGGGCGCGGCCGGCGGACAGTCCGCCCCGCTCGCACACGTCGTCTTCATCGCAGCAGCGGCCGCCATGGGCGGCTTCCTCTTCGGCTACGACAGCTCCGTGATCAACGGCGCCGTCGAGGCGGTCCGCGGCCGGTTCGACATCGGCTCGGCCCTGCTCGCCCAGGTGATCGCCGCCGCACTGCTCGGCTGTGCGATCGGAGCGGCCGTCGCGGGCCGCCTCGCCGACCGGATAGGGCGGATCCGGGTCATGCAGATCGCCGCGGTGATCTTCACCGTGAGCGCCGTCGGCTCGGCAGTGCCCACCGCGCTGTGGGACCTGGCGCTGTGGCGCGTGCTCGGCGGCATAGCCATCGGCATGGCCTCCGTGATCGGTCCCGCCTACATCGCCGAGGTCTCCCCGCCCGCCTACCGCGGCCGGCTCGCCTCCTTCCAGCAGGGCGCCATCGTCCTCGGCATCGCCGTCTCCCAGCTGGTGAACTACGCGATCCTCACCCTCGCGGACGGTGACCAGCGGGGCGACCTCGCCGGTCTGGAAGCCTGGCAGTGGATGCTCGGCATCATGGTGATCCCCTCGATCGCCTACTTCGTGCTCTCCTTCGTGATCCCCGAGTCGCCGCGCTACCTGATATCCGTCGGGCAGCACGCCAAGGCCCGGAAGGTGCTCAGCAGCGTCGAGGGCGAGCACGACCAGCTCGACGCCCGCGTCGCCGAGATCGAGCACGGGATGCGCAGCGAGCACAAGTCGGGCTTCAAGGACCTGCTCGGCGGGCGCTTCTTCTTCCTGCCCATCGTCTGGATCGGCATCGGACTCTCGGTCTTCCAGCAGCTCGTCGGCATCAACGTGGTCTTCTACTACTCGGCGACGCTGTGGCAGTCGGTCGGGATCGACCCGGAGAGCTCGTTCTTCTACTCCTTCACGACCTCGATCGTGAACATCGTCGGCACCGTCATCGCGATGCTGCTGGTCGACCGGATCGGCCGCAAGCCGCTCGGGCTGATCGGCTCCGTCGGCATGACGATCTCACTCGCCCTCGTGGCCTGGGCCTTCTCCGCCCGTACCGGTTCGGGCGACAAGGTCTCGCTGCCGGACACCGAGGGCGCGGTGGCGCTGTTCGGCGCGCACGCCTTCACGCTCTTCTTCGCGCTCTCCTGGGGTGTCGTGGTCTGGGTACTGCTGGGCGAGATCTTCCCGAACAAGATCCGCGCCGCCGGTCTGGGCGTCGCCGCCGCCGCGCAGTGGATCGCCAACTGGGCGATCACCGCCAGCTTCCCGAGCCTGTCGGAGTGGAACCTGTCGGGCACCTACGTCATCTACACATGCTTCGCGCTGCTCTCGATTCCGTTCCTGATCAAGTGGGTTCCGGAGCCGAAGGGCAAGGCGTTGGAGGAGATGGGCTGACCGACCCCGCCGCCCGCTCCTCGAAGCGCACGCTGCCCCGGACTCGTACTCCGAGCCGGGGCAGCGTGCGCTCTCGCGCGATGCGGACCCAGTGCCGGGAGGGGCACTAGTCTGCACGCGGGCTCGCGGATACTGGACGCTTCGCGACGGACAAGGCCTGCCCGTCCGCACTCGATACCGTAGGAAACCGATGGACATCCTGATCCTTGTTGTAGTCATCGCCGTGGTCGTACTGGGCGCGATCAGCGGGCTCGTGGTCAGCGGCCGGAGGAAGAAGGCCGCACGCCCGGACACGTCCGCCGCGCCACCGGCCACGACCGCACCGCCCGCCGAGCCGCACGTCGGCGAGGAGGCCGGAGCCGCCCCTCCGGCGCCGCGCAGAACGATCGAGGAGGTCGGCCTCCCGCCGGCCGAGGCGCCGGCCGCACCCGAGATCGAGATCGAGACGCCCGAACCGTCGGCCGGGCGGCTCGTCCGGCTGCGCTCCCGGCTGTCCCGTTCGCAGAACACCCTGGGCAAGGGCCTCCTCACGCTGCTCTCGCGCGAACGCCTGGACGAGGAGACCTGGGAGGAGGTCGAGGACATCCTGCTGACCGCGGACGTCGGCGTCGCTCCCACCCAGGAGCTCGTCGAGCGGCTGCGGGAGCGCGTCCGGGTGCTCGGCACCCGCACGCCGGAGGAGCTGCGCGCCCTGCTGCGGGCCGAGCTGCTCACCCTGGTGGGCCCGGACCTGGACCGTACGGTCCACACCGAGACCAGGGGCGCCGTGGACCGGCCGGGCGTGGTGCTGGTCGTCGGCGTGAACGGCACCGGCAAGACCACCACCACCGGGAAGCTCGCCCGGGTGCTCGTCGCCGACGGCAAGTCGGTCGTGCTCGGCGCGGCCGACACCTTCCGCGCCGCCGCCGCCGACCAGCTGCAGACCTGGGGCCGGCGCGTCGGTGCCCGTACCGTGCGCGGGCCGGAGGCCGGCGACCCGGCCTCCGTCGCCTTCGACGCGGTCAAGGAGGGCACCGAGGAGGGCGCCGACGTGGTGCTCATCGACACCGCGGGCCGGCTGCACACCAAGACAGGGCTGATGGACGAGCTGGGCAAGGTCAAGCGCGTTGTGGAGAAGCAGGGTCCCGTCGACGAGGTGCTGCTCGTGCTCGACGCCACCACGGGGCAGAACGGACTGGTGCAGGCCAGGGTGTTCGCCGAGGTCGTGGACATCACCGGCATCGCGCTGACCAAGCTGGACGGGACCGCGAAGGGCGGCATCGTCGTAGCGGTGCAGCGGGAGCTGGGCGTGCCGGTGAAGCTCGTGGGGCTCGGTGAGGGCGCGGACGACCTGGCGCCCTTCGAGCCGGAGGCGTTCGTGGACGCGCTGATCGGCGGGGAGTGAGCAGGCCCGCGTGGGTCCGCTGAGCCGTGCCCACGCGTGCGGGCCCGGTGAGCCGTGCGGTCAGGCCGTCGAGGAGCGGTGGCAGACGTAGGCGAGCGTGCCCAGCAGCAGCCGGGCCTGCGGGGGAGTGTCCGCCCCCGCCAGGGTGGGCGGGCGCAGCCAGCGCACCGGGCCGAGCCCTCCGAGGTCGGAGGGCGGGGCGGTGACGTACCCGCCCTCGCCCACGCCCCGCAGGTCGAGCTGCGCGTCGTCCCAGCCCATCCGGTAGAGCAGTTCGGGAAGTTCGGCGGCGGCGCCCGGAGCCACGAAGAACCACGCGCGGCCGTGCGGTGCGAGCGCGACCGGGCCGAGCGGCAGCCCCATCCGCTCCAGCCGTACGAGTGCGCGGTGGCCGGCGGCCTCGGCGACCTCGATCACGTCGAAGGCCCGGCCCGTGGGCAGCAGCAGCGCGGCGCCGGGAACCTGTGCCCAGGCCGCGCCGGCCTGGGCGAGGGTGGCGCCCGCGGGCACCTCGAGCGAGGCGTCGAGCGGGTGCGCGCCGGGGGCGGGGCAGCCGGCGGCACCGCACGAGCACTCCGTGCGCCCGCCGAGGGTGCGCACGGCCCGGGCGCCGGGGACCACCGGCCATCCCCACAGCCCGGTGTACTCCGCCACGGCCGTGCAGACCGTGGCCCGGCTTCGCCGCCGGGCCCCGGGGCGCAGCTGATGAAAGTCCCGGATTCCGTGGAGACCGCCGTTGGCACCGATCGTGAAGCCCATGCTCCCCCCAACGGGTCCGGTCGGCTGATGGTTACGAGGCGCTGCACACAGTGACGGCCCTCGGGTACGCCCGGGCCGGCCGGTCTGTCCCGGCCCGGAGTCAAGTGAATCGTGTGGAGCTGCCGAGGGGTTCATCCGAAGGGGTGGCGAATGGTGGCGTTTCTGGGATCTCGCTCGCCAGGACCGTGATCGTAGGATTACTTTCGGTACACACGGTGGGCGGATGGCCGCCCTGTGGGTATGCCGCAGGCATGCGTCGGTGGGGCAGGCGAGGGGCCGAATGGGGGCATTACCGGTGGGCGAGGGCGACAAGCTCCCGAACGAGCAGCTGGGTTCGTGGTTCCTGCGAAGCGGCTGGTCCAAAGGTGAGCTCGCGCGCCAGGTCAACCGCCGGGCACGGCAGCTGGGCGCTCACCACATCAGCACCGACACCTCGCGGGTACGCCGCTGGCTGGACGGGGAGCAGCCGCGGGAGCCCATTCCCCGCATCCTCTCCGAGCTGTTCTCCGAGCGGTTCGGCTGCGTGGTCGTGGTCGATGACCTGGGGCTGCGCACCGTCCGCCAGTCCCCGGCGGCGTCCGGCGTCGACCTGCCGTGGGCCGGGCCGCAGACCGCCACCATGATCAACGAGTTCACCCGCAGCGACCTGATGCTGGGACGGCGCGGCTTTCTCGGCACCTCGCTGGCGATGTCCGCGGGACCCGCGCTGATCGAGCCGATGCAGCGCTGGCTGGTTCCCAGCCCCACGCCGCCGGGCGGACCCGGACCGGCGGCCGAACCAGGCGTCCCCATGGGGAGAACCGGCGGTGCCGGCGCGGCCGTGCATCCGTCCGGCCCGGCCGCGTCCGTGAACGGCGCCCAGGTCGTGTCGCTGCCGGTTCCCGGGCAGGGCCGGGGAACCGGCGCCTCGGGCACCGGCGGCGGTGTGGGTGGTGCCGGCGGTACGGCGGGCAGGCGGGCGCCGAAGCTGTCGGAGCCGGAGGTCGAACTGCTGGAGCAGACCACCGTCATGTTCCGGCAGTGGGACGCGCAGTGTGGTGGCGGGCTGCGGCGCAAGGCCATCGTCGGCCAGCTGCACGAGGTGACGGACCTGCTGCAGGAGCGGCACTCGGAAAAGGTCGGCCGGCGGCTGTTCCGGGTGACGGCCGAACTGGCCGAGCTGGCGGGCTGGATGAGTTACGACATCGGGCTGCAGCCCACGGCGCAGAAGTACTTCGTGCTGGCCCTGCACGCCGCGAAGGAGGCCGGGGACCGGCCGCTGGGCTCGTTCGTGCTGAGCAACATGGGCCGCCAGATGATCCATCTGGGCCGTTCCGAGGATGCGCTGGAGCTCATTCATCTCGCGCAGTACGGGAGCAGGGACGGCGCGACCGCCCGTACGCAGGCGATGCTGTCCGCGATGGAGGCCCGCGCGTACGCGAACCTGGGCCAGCCGGGCAAGTGCAAGCGTGCCGTGCGGATGGCCGAGGAGTCCTTCGAGGACGCCGAGGACGCCGGGTCCGCCGGGTGGCCCGGGAAAGCCGACGACGACCCGGACTGGGTCCGCTTCTTCTCGGCGGCCGAGCTCAACGCGCAGATCGCCCACTCCTACCGCGACCTGGCCTACTCCTCCGGGCGCAGCCCGACCTACGCGTCGCTGGCGCGCCCGGCGATGGAGCGGGCGGTGGAGCTGTTCCGGCAGGAGGCGGCCGAGTCGGCGGGCGGCGGGCACCGGCGCTCCTACGCGCTCAATCTGATCGGCATGGCGAGCGTCCACCTGCTGCAGCGGGAGCCCGAGGACTGCGCTGTCCGGGCGACGGAGGCGATCGGGCTGGCGAAGCGGCTCCGTTCGGAGCGGGTGAACAACCGGCTGCGGAGGACGGCCGCGTCGGCGGCGCGGGACTTCGGTGACGTGGCCGAAGTGGTGCGGCTCGGCGAGCGGCTGGCCGCGGAGCTGCCGGACGGCGTGAGCGGCGCCGCCGTGGCGGGCTGAGGAGCCCGCCGGACCGAAACCACCGGCCGCGACCAGCACCCCTGACATCCCGACGGGGCTCCCCCCTGCGTCAGGTCGAAGGGTGCCGGTCGCGGCCGGTCAGCACAGTACCGGCGGCGCGGGCGGCGCGGTGCCGGTTCATCCAGGCGTAACACTCCGGCGCCCATCGTCACCATGGCGAAACACCGGGCGGCACCGCAGGTAACGGAGCCCGGTGAGTCTGTTGTGACGTCCCGGCCCCACCCGTTCCCTTCCGCACGGGGCCCTCTACTTCGAGGAGACGTCCACATTGAACGGCGCGGATACCGCATTCGTACTGATCAGCGCGTTTCTGGTCATGTTGATGACGCCTGGCCTCGCTTTTTTCTACGGCGGCATGGTCCGCGTCAAGAGCGCGCTCAACATGCTGATGATGTCCTTCATCTCGCTGGGCATCGTGAGCGTCCTGTGGGTGCTCTACGGCTACTCACTGACCTTCGGCCCTGACACCGGCGGTGTCATCGGCAACCTCGACTTCATCGGACTCAAGGGCATCACAGCCGATTCGCTGACCGAGAAGGGCGGCATTCCGGTCTTCGCGTTCGTCTTGTTCCAGATGATGTTCGCGATCCTCACACCGGCCCTGATGAGCGGTGCGCTGGCGGACCGCGTGAAGTTCAGCGCCTGGGCCGTGTTCATCGCACTGTGGGCGACGGTCGTCTACTTCCCCGTCGCGCACTGGGTGTGGGCCGAGGGGGGCTGGCTGTTCGACCTCGGGGTCATCGACTTCGCGGGTGGCACGGCGGTCCACATCAACGCCGGCATCGGCGCCCTGGCGGCCGTACTCGTCGTCGGCAAGCGCATCGGTTTCAAGAAGGAACCGATGCGTCCGCACAGTTTGCCGCTGGTCGTGCTCGGAGCGGCGCTGCTGTGGTTCGGCTGGTTCGGCTTCAACGCCGGCTCCGCGCTCGCCGCGGACGGCTCCGCCGCCACCATGGCCATGAACACCCAGGTCGCCACCGGCGCCGCCGTGCTGGGCTGGCTCCTCTACGAGCGACTGCGGCACGGCGCCTTCACCACCCTCGGTGCCGCCTCCGGCGCGATCGCGGGACTCGTCGCGATCACCCCGGCCGGTGCGCACGTCAACGCCATGGGTGCCCTCGCGATCGGCGTCGTCGCCGGCGGCGTGTGCTCCTGGGCGGTCAGCCTCAAGTTCAAGCTGGGCTTCGACGACTCACTCGACGTGGTGGGTGTCCACCTCGTCGGTGGCCTCATCGGCACCCTGATGGTCGGCTTCCTGGCCATCGACGGCGCGGGCGGCCTGACCCAGTTCGGTAAGCAGGCCGTCGGGGCCGGTTCCGTGCTGGGCTACTCCTTCGTGGTCTCCTGGATTCTCGCCAAGCTGGTCCACAAGACGATGGGGCTCCGGGCGGGCGAGGACGAGGAGACCAGCGGTCTCGACCGCTCCTACCACGCGGAGACCGCCTACGACTTCAGCGCGGTGGGCGGCTCCTCGTCCGGGGCCCGTCCCGGCGGCGCGGCCCACCGGCCGGGCGGAGCGCACGATGAGGTCGCGACGGCCGGGACCGGCGGTCAGCTCACGGACAAGAAGGTGGACGCATGAAGCTCATCACCGCGGTCATCAAGCCGCACCAGCTGGAGGACGTGAAGGAGGCCCTGCGCTCCTTCGGCGTGCAGGGCCTGACCGTCACCGAGGCCAGCGGCTACGGGCGGCAGCGCGGCCACACCGAGGTCTACCGGGGCGCGGAGTACACCGTCGACCTGGTGCCGAAGGTGCGGATCGAGGTGCTCGCCGAGGACGCGGAGGCCGAGGAGCTGACCGAGATCGTGGTCAAGGCGGCCCGTACCGGCAAGATCGGCGACGGCAAGGTCTGGAGCGTTCCGGTCGACACCGTGGTCCGGGTGCGTACGGGCGAACGCGGCCCCGAGGCACTCTGACCCACGTCCGGGCAGAGGCAGGGTCAGGCAGGCAGACGGGCGACAGCCGAGCTGAGCACCGGACAGGAGTCGGAGACCGTACATGGCCGAGCAAGCCGAGAGCACGGAAGCGGCGACCGGGACGGATGCCGGCCCCGACGGCTACGCGGCGGCCCGGCTGCGCCTGCTGCACGGGGAGCCCGGCGCGACCGGGCCCCCGCGCCGGGCGGAGCTGGCCCGCCTCACCGACGGCTGGCTGGCCGGACTGCTGGGACCGGCGCGGCCCGGCGTCGCCCTGGTCGCCGTCGGCGGCTACGGGCGGGGCGAGCTGTCACCACGCAGCGACCTGGATCTGCTGCTCCTGCACGACGGCCGTACCCCGCAGCGCGAGATCGCGGAGACCGCCGACCGGATCTGGTACCCGGTCTGGGACCTCGGGATCGCCCTGGACCACTCCGTACGGACCGCGGCCGAGGCCCGCAGGACCGCGGCGGAAGACCTCAAGGTGCAACTGGGTCTCCTGGACGCCCGCCACGTCGCGGGCGACGAGGCGCTCACCGCGGAGCTGCGCACCTCGGCGTACGCCCAGTGGCGGGCCCAGGCACCCAGGCGCCTTCCCGAGCTGCGGGAGCTGACCGAGGAACGGGCAGGGACACACGGCGAGTTGCGCTTCCTGCTGGAACCCGACCTGAAGGAGGCGCGGGGCGGTCTGCGGGACGCCACCGCACTGCGCGCGGTGGCCGCCTCCTGGCTGGCGGACGCACCGCACGGCGGCCTGACGGAGGCGCGCGACGCACTGCTGGACGTACGTGACGTGCTCCACCTCGTCACCGGCCGTGCCACCGACCGGCTCGCCCTGCAGGACCAGGAGCAGGTCGCGGCCGAGCTGGGCCTGCTCGATTCCGACGCACTGCTGCGCCAGGTCTACGAAGCCGCCCGCACCCTCGGCTACGCCGCCGACGTCACCTGGCGGGAGGTCGGCCGTGTGCTGCGCGCCCGTGGCGGACGTACCCGGCTGCGCGGACTGCTGGGCGGTGCCGGCGGAGCGCGGGGTGCCGCCGCCGACCAGGCGCGTACACCGCTCGCCGAGGGCGTCGTCGAGCATGAGGGGGAGGCGGTCCTCGCGCGCGGTGCCCGCCCGGACCGCGATCCGGTGCTGCCACTGCGTGCCGCCGCAGCGGCGGCCCAGGCCCAGCTGCCGCTCGCGCTGCCGGCGG
>NZ_JBOHCV010000261.1:0-11209 GCF_050698815.1 Streptomyces sp. | reverse complement strand
CCTCGCGATGGAGCCCTCGGCGGATGAACCCGGGGACACCGGGAGCAGTTCGGCGGCGAGTTAGTCAAAGCCGGTCGCCTGCCGGGCTGTTCGGTGTCACGCTGGCGGCGCCGGGAGCACGGCGTTCACGGCGAGTCACCATTACCGCAGAGTAGCCTCGTGCGACAAGTGGCAGTCGGTGTGACGGGAGTCACCGCCACTGCTCCGGATTCAGCGGAACTGAGGCGCTTCTCACCACTCCTCAATTTTATATATGCAATTGCACCAGCCCTCGGGCGGCCCCGCCGCACACCCCAACTTCCCCTCCAGCGAGCCCGGTCCGGGCCAGCCGGGGCCGGCCCGCCACGGCCCCCGCGCCGGCCACCGGCCGGGGACGAGGGCATAAAAAGATCGCGCCGGACCCGGCGGAGTCCAGCGCGATCAACGATCAAGCCCCGTTGGGGACAGTGGCCTGACGTCTGTTTCCGTGGGCGTCGATTCGGGGCCTGGGCCCCGATAACGCCCGGATATGCAGTTATTTCGTCTGATCAAACCTCACTGCGCTGCTGCGGAATGCCCGCCAGCAGCGCGCGCACCTCCGCCTCGCGGTAGCGGCGGTGACCACCGAGCGTGCGAATCGACGTGAGCTTGCCTGCCTTTGCCCAGCGCGTGACCGTCTTCGGGTCCACGCGGAACATCGTGGCGACCTCAGCCGGGGTCAACAGCGGCTCGGCATCAGGGGTGCGAGCGGTCATGAGCGGCCTCCTCGGAGGAACCGAACCATCACGGTTCTTTCCTTAAATTCTGCACCTTGACCCACGTTGCCCGATATGGGCGGACGCGGGCCGAGTCGGTTATAGGACGAACGGCTTGTCCTCGGCACTACAACTACACCATCTGTCCAGCCACGTCGGCCAAACCGATGGAATTGCCCTCTCAGGTGTTCAACCTTGACGGAAGCCGGTGGACCGCCCCATAGCGGACAGTCACCCCACCGTGACGATCAGTCACAGCAGGACCAAGCAGCACCAGCCCCACCAAGGAGTGCAATACCGATCTATCCGCCCTTAGTTGGACGGAAGGAGGCCCTGTCGAGCTCCTTGTCCTATTTTGACACGAGGGACAGGTCTGAGAGCAAGGCCCCGGAAAGTGCAATCCGTCACGCTTGAGGCTTTGAACCCCATTCGGGACCTTGGTCCCGGAGGTCCGTGACGTACCGCTGCCCCCGAAGGCGCCGCCCGCGTTCGGTTCACGAAGACCTGCGAAGCCCACCGTCAACCGAACGGACCCACCCGCACGGTCAGTTCGCGAACTGCAGTTCCCGCACAGCCCGCCAGCGGTCCGTGAGCCGCTCGTACGCCACGCCGGCCCGCTCCCCGTCCCCCGCGCGCAGTGCCGCGATGCCCTCCGCCACATCGGCCGCGGAGTGGTCGTCGGCAAGCTGCTCCTCGGGGATCGCATGCGCCAGACCGCCGTAGTCCAGTTCGACGAGGGACCGCGGATGGAATTCCTCCAGCCACCGGCCCACGTCTACCAGGCCATCGACGAGCGGCCCCTCCTCCAGCTCCTCGCGGAGCACCTTCAGGCCACGTGCGAGGCGACGCCGCGCCTGGACCATCGGTGTGCGATAGCGGAGGACGAACTGCTGAACGCTCTCCTCACCCGTTCCGGGCTTCGCAAACTCTTTCTCTTCAGCCGAGAAAAGTACGAACCAACGCACGGGCACGTGCCACAGCGCTGTGCGGATCCACGGCCGGGCGTCGGGGTTGCGGGTCAGCCAGCGCTCGTAGTCCGCGGCGGCCTGTCGCCGTACGACCGGCGGCACCGCCGCGTCCAGCACGGCCTGCGGCATCGCCACCTCCCCTTCGTCCGCGGCCTGCCCCAGCGCCGAGAGCGCCTGCCAGCCGCGCAGCCTGGTGCGCCAGGGGCAGACGCAGACCACGCCGTCCGCGTCCGCCACGAAGGCGTCCGCGCTCTCCCGCTCGGGCACCGCGACGGGCGGCACGGACAGCAGGTTGGCCAGCGAGCGCCGCAGCTCGTCCTGCGCGGTCGGCACCCGCTCCCGCTTCGCGTACCGGACCCAGTGGGCGCGCTCCGCCTCGGGAAACGCGGCCAGTGGCTCGTACACCCGCAGATACGCCGCGTACGGGACGATGGCCGCCGCCTGCTGAGCCACGCGTTTCCTCCAAGAGTTCGATGCTCCCGTGCCGTACCGGCCCGGGAGCCCGAGGGACAGTTGACTACCCCGATCGTGGCACCGCAACGATGCCGTCGCTCGCAGGTCTACGCTGCTGTCGACCGGCCCTTGCCCCGGTTCCGCGCCACAAGCATGGAGGCCGGCTCAGAGGGCTTCATCGCGACATCAGGAGTCACCACCGTGACCGACGTCAGTCCATCCCCCGAGCACTCCGTGCCGGGGGCGCGCACCGTCAGCGTCGACGGAGCGAGCGAGGCGGGAGTGCTGCGGACCCTCTTCCGGTCCGAGCAGGGCGGGCACGAGCAGGTCGTGCTGTGCCAGGACCGCGCGAGCGGCCTGAAGGCAGTGATCGCGCTCCACTCCACCACGCTGGGCCCCGGCCTGGGCGGCACCAGGTTCCACGCCTACGCGGGCGCGGAGAACCCCGAGGAGGCGGCGCTGACCGACGCGCTGAACCTCTCCCGCGGCATGTCGTACAAGAACGCGATGGCCGGTCTCGGCCACGGCGGTGGCAAGGCCGTGATCATCGGCGACCCGGAGAAGATCAAGACCGAGGAGCTGCTGCTCGCCTACGGCCGTTTCGTGGCCTCGCTGGGCGGGCGCTACGTGACCGCCTGCGACGTGGGCACGTACGTGCAGGACATGGACGTCGTCGCGCGGGAGTGCCGCTGGACGACCGGCCGCTCGCCCGAGCAGGGCGGGGCCGGCGACTCGTCGGTGCTCACCGCCTTCGGCGTCTTCCAGGGCATGCGCGCCAGCGCACAGCAGCTGTGGGGGGCTCCCACGCTGCGCGACCGTACGGTGGGCATCGCCGGCGTCGGCAAGGTCGGCCACCACCTGGTGCGGCACCTGCTGGAGGACGGTGCGCGGGTCGTGGTCACGGACGTACGAGCGCAGTCGGTCGAGCGGGTACGGGCCGCGCACCCGGAGGTGCTGGTCGCCGCCGACACCGACGCGCTGATCCGCTTCGAGGGCATGGACGTCTACGCGCCCTGTGCGCTGGGCGGCGCGCTGAACGACGCGACGGTCCCCGTGCTCACCGCGCGGGCCGTCTGCGGTGCCGCCAACAACCAGCTGGCGCACCCGGGCGTGGAGAAGCACCTCGCGGACCGCGGCATCCTCTACGCGCCGGACTACGTCGTGAACGCGGGCGGTGTGATCCAGGTCGCCGACGAGCTGCACGGCTTCGACTTCGCACGTGCCAAGGCAAAGGCGGCGAAGATTCTCGACACCACGCTGGCCATCTTCGCGCGCGCCGAGGTCGACGGAGTCCCGCCGGCGGCGGCCGCCGACCGCATCGCGGAGCAGCTCATGGCCGGTGGAGAGCCTTCTCACCACCCCACGGCGGGTCGATCGTCCGCGACACGGTAAAATCTCAGCTGACCAGCGAGGAGAGAGTCGCCTGGCACGCCGGTGAACGGTCGTGTCGTGTGGGCGGCGTACCGTACGGCCACGGAAGCAGGTACCGTTGAAGCCCTGGACGGTCTCTCCCTCGAGGGTCCGATCTGAATTGTGAACGCGTGTCAAGACTCTGGGGCCGTCGAGCCCCGTCGTTGAGGGGGTCGAGCCATGGGGCGCGGCCGGGCCAAGGCCAAGCAGACGAAGGTCGCCCGCCAGCTGAAGTACAACAGCGGCGGGACTGATCTCTCGCGCCTGGCCGAGGAGCTGGGTGCATCGCCGTCGAACGAGCCGCCGAACGGCGACACGTTCGAGGACGATGAGCAGGAGCAGGACGACGACCCGTACGCACAGTACGCGGACGTGTACAACGAGGATGATTCCGGGGACGAGGCTGCCGAGTCCTCCGACATCTCCGCGCATCGACGTCGCAGCTGACGAAGCTGTCGCCGGCGGTTCGCTGCCCGGTCCGGCGTATGCCGGACCGGGTTCTGTGCTGTTCCGGCGCGGTGCGACCGGGGTGGCTCTAAGCCGGCCCGGTCACCGTCGGCAGCGCTGTCAGCGCGCATGGTCCCCATGGAGGGCGACCGCCTCCGCACCGCCCTCGCGTGCGGTGATCTCTCCCGCCACCCACGCGTCCACACCGCGGCCGGCCAGCGTGCTCAGCGCCGCCGCGACGGAGTCCTGCGGGACGACGGCGATCATGCCGACGCCCATGTTGAGCGTCTTCTCCAGCTCCGCCTGCGCGACGTCACCCGCCTGGCCGACCAGGTCGAAGACCGCTCCCGGCGTCCAGGTCCCGCGGTCCACGCTCGCGTGCAGCCCGGCCGGGACGACGCGAGCGAGGTTGGCGGCGAGTCCGCCTCCGGTGATGTGCGAGAAGGCGTGCACCTCGGTGGTACGGGCCAGGGTCAGGCAGTCCAGCGAGTAGATCTTGGTGGGCTCCAGCAGCTCCTCGCCGAGGGTGCGGCCGAAGTCCGCCACGTGCCGGTCCAGGGCCCAGCCCGCGCGCTCCAGGAGCACGTGCCGGACCAGCGAGTACCCGTTCGAGTGAAGACCCGAGGACGCCATGGCGATCACGGCGTCCCCCGTACGGATACGATCCGCGCACAGCACGGCGTCGGCCTCGACCACGCCCGTACCGGCGCCCGCGACGTCGTACTCGTCCGGGGCCAGCAGCCCCGGATGCTCGGCGGTCTCCCCGCCGACCAGTGCGCAGCCCGCCAGCACACAGCCCTCGGCGATGCCCTTGACGATCTGGGCTACCCGTTCGGGTACGACCTTGCCCGCACAGATGTAGTCGGTCATGAACAGGGGTTCGGCGCCGCAGACCACCAGGTCGTCGACGACCATCGCGACCAGGTCGTGGCCGATGGTGTCGTGCTGGTCCATGCGCTGGGCGATCGCCACCTTGGTGCCGACGCCGTCGGTGGCGGAGGCCAGCAGGGGGCGCTCGTAGCGCTTGAGCGCGGAGGCGTCGAAGAGCCCGGCGAAGCCGCCGAGCGCGCCCACCGACTCGGGGCGCTGGGCCCTGGCCACCCATTCCTTCATCAGCTGGACGGCACGGTCACCCGCCTCGATGTCCACACCGGCCGCCGCGTAACTGGCACCGGCACCGGAAGATTCAGCAGGCATGACGGTCAGCTCTTTCGGATCGTCGGTCGGCATGAGGGCTGGGCGTGAGTGGGCTGGGGCGTGCGTCAGGGACGGCGCAGCGCGTCGGCACCGCCGACGCCCGCGGTCAGCGTGCCGACGCCGTCGGCGTCCGGGACCTCGGGTTCACGCAGGTGCTTGCCCAGCAGCTCCGGGTCGGGCAGCGGCATCGGGTACTCGCCGTCGAAGCAGGCCCGGCAGAGGTTCGGCTTGGCGATCGTGGTCGCCTCGGTCATCCCCTCGAGTGAGATGTAGGCCAGCGAGTCCGCGCCCAGGGACTTGCCGATCTCCTCGACCGAGAGGCCGTTCCCGATCAGCTCGGCGCGGGTCGCGAAGTCGATGCCGAAGAAACAGGGCCATTTGATGGGCGGGGAGGAGATCCGCACATGGACCTCGGCCGCGCCCGCCTCGCGCAGCATCCGTACCAGCGCCCGCTGGGTGTTGCCCCGCACGATCGAGTCGTCGACGACGACGAGCCGCTTGCCGCGGATGACTTCCTTGAGCGGGTTGAGCTTGAGGCGGATGCCGAGCTGGCGGATGGTCTGGCTCGGCTGGATGAACGTACGGCCCACGTAGCTGTTCTTCACCAGGCCGTTGCCGTACGGGATCCCGCTGGCCTCGGCGTAGCCGATGGCGGCCGGGGTGCCGGACTCGGGGGTCGCTATGACCATGTCGGCCTCGGGGGCCGGGGCCTCGGCGGCGAGCTTCCGACCCATCTCGACCCGGGAGAGGTAGACGTTGCGGCCGGCGATGTCCGTGTCGGGGCGGGCGAGATAGACGTACTCGAAGACACAGCCCTTGGGCTTTGCCTCCGCGAAGCGGCTGGAGCGGAGGCCGTCCTCGTCGATGGCGACCAGTTCGCCCGGCTCGATCTCGCGGATGAAGCTCGCGCCGACGATGTCCAGGGCCGAGGTCTCGCTCGCCACGACCCAGCCGCGCTCCAGACGGCCCAGGACGAGCGGGCGCACCCCTTGGGCGTCGCGGGCGGCGTAGAGGGTGTGCTCGTCCATGAAGACGAAGGAGAAGGCGCCCTGCACCCGGGGCAGGACGCGGGGGGCGGCCTGCTCGACGGTCAGCGGAGTGCCGTCCTCGTCGGTCTGGCCCGCCAGCAGCGCGGTGACCAGATCGGTGTCATTGGTGGCCGCCACCCGGGTCCCGCGGCCGTTGCGGGCCGACGAGGACTGCTGGGCGACCAGCTCGGCGAGCTCGGCGGTGTTGACGAGGTTGCCGTTGTGGCCCAGCGCGATCGAGCCGTGTCCGGTGGCACGGAAGGTCGGCTGCGCGTTCTCCCACACGGAGGAGCCCGTCGTGGAATAGCGGGCGTGGCCGACGGCGATGTGGCCGCGCAGCGAGCCGAGCGCGGTTTCGTCGAAGACCTGCGAGACCAGGCCCATGTCCTTGAAGACCAGGATCTGTGAGCCGTTGCTCACTGCGATGCCCGCGGACTCCTGACCGCGGTGCTGCAGCGCGTAGAGACCGAAATAGGAAAGCTTCGCGACCTCTTCTCCCGGTGCCCAGACACCGAAGACGCCGCAAGCGTCCTGGGGGCCCTTCTCGCCGGGGAGCAGGTCGTGGCTGAGTCGTCCGTCACCACATGGCACGTGCCCGAGTCTAGGACAGGTGCCGCGTTACTCCGAACCGGGGACGTGCCCCGGAACCCGGTCACACCTGCGCTACCTGCGGTGACGGCCCCCGTCGGGTCCGGCCGCCGTGTCCTGCCGTCAGCCCAGGACGGGCAACTGGGCACCCAGATCGGCCCGTTCACCGCTCGCGGAGACCGCGCCGGCCGCGCGGGCGTCCGCCCAGGAGAGCCGGCCCGTGGCGAGTCTCACCCACGTGAGCGGATCGGTCTCCACGACGTTGGGAGGAGTGCCGCGGGTGTGCCGGGGGCCCTCCACACACTGGACGACGGCGAACGGCGGCACCCGCACCTCGACCGAGCCGCCCGGCGCCTTCGCGGCGAGGGCGTTCATGAGCAGCCGCACCGTGGCGGCCAGTGCCTGCCTGTCGAGGCTGACCGGGGTGCCGGTGGCGCGGGCCAGGTCGTCGCTGTGCACGACCAGTTCGACGAGGCGGGTCACTGTGAAGTCGAGCATCCGCATGGCGCCGTAGCGGGACGGAATGAGCAGATCGGGCCGTACGGCCGCCTCCAGCACCGGCTCCAGCTGCGCGACGGCCTCGTCGATGCGGGCGGGGCCGTCGGCGGCCTGATCCGCCTCCTCGCGGGTCTGCCGGTCCAGGTCCTCGGCGGCCTCCCCGGTGGACAGCGCCCACGTCGGCAGGTCCAGCTCGGGTGCCGTGGCGGTGGACTCGGGGCCGGCGAGATAGCGGGGCACGGCGTCGATCTGCAGCGCGATGTGGACGAGGAGGTGGCGCACGTCCCAGCCGGGCAGCCCGGAAGGCAGGGCGCACTGCTCGGCGGTCAGCTCGTGCGCGGCCGCGGTGACGGCCTCGACCTGACCGATGAGGGCTGTACGTACCCTCGCGGGGTCGTCACCACGGACCGTGCGGCGTTTGGCGGGCGGCATGGTCAGAGCGTAGAGGAGCGACCACGGTCCGGCCCCGCCCTTCGCACGGCCGTGCTCTCGCGGGTACCGGGCTCGCACGGCTGCGCGAGCCCGGTACCGGGCAAGGGGATCGGCGAATCAGGCGAAGAGGGCCGGGAGCGTGCGTTCGTGGGACTCGCGAAGCTCCCGCAGGGAAACGCTGAACTCGCCCTGGATCTCGAGTTCCTCACCGTCGACGACCCCGATACGGGTGGCCGGCAGGCCCCTCGCGCCGCACATGTCGGTGAAGCGGACCTCCTCGCTGCGCGGCACGGCCACCACCGCGCGGCCCTGCGACTCGGAGAAGAGGAAGACGAAGGGCGACAGCCCGTCCGGCACCACGACCCGGGCGCCCTTGCCGCCCCTGAGGCAGGACTCGGCGAGCGCCTGCAGGAGCCCCCCGTCGCTCAGGTCGTGCGCCGCGTCGATCATGCCGTCCCGGGAGGCGGAGATCAGGATCTCGGCGAGCAGCCGTTCCCGCTCCAGGTCGACGGCGGGCGGCAGCCCGCCCAGGTGTCCGTGGGCGACCTGCGACCAGGCCGAGCCGCCCAGCTCTTCCCGGGTCTCCCCGAGCAGGTAGAGCAGCTGGCCCTCGTCGGCGAAGCCGATGGGGGTGCGGCGGGTCACGTCGTCGATGACGCCGAGCACGCCCACCACGGGGGTCGGGTGGATCGCCGTGTCACCCGTCTGGTTGTAGAGCGAGACGTTGCCGCCGGTCACCGGGGTGCCCAGTTGCCGGCAGGCGTCGGCCAGCCCGCGGCACGCCTCCGCGAACTGCCACATCGCCGCCGGGTCCTCCGGCGAACCGAAGTTGAGGCAGTCGGTGACGGCGAGCGGCCGGGCCCCGGTCGCCGCGACGTTGCGGTAGGACTCGGCGAGGGCGAGCTGCGCGCCGGCGTACGGGTCGAGCTTGGCGTAGCGGCCGTTGCCGTCCGTGGCGACGGCGACACCGAGGCCGGTCTCCTCGTCGATGCGGATCATGCCGCCGTCCTCGGGCTGCGCCAGCACGGTGTCGCCGAGTACGTAGCGGTCGTACTGGTCGGTGATCCAGGACTTGGCGGCCTGGTTCGGGGAGGAGACCAGCGCGAGCGCGGCGGCCCGCAGTTCGTCGCCGGTACCGGGCCGGGGCAGCGCCGCCGGGTCGTCGGCCTGGAGCCGGTCCTGCCAGCTGGGGCGCTCGTACGGGCGGTGGTAGACGGGACCCTCGTGCGCGACGGTGCGCGGCGGTACGTCCACGATCTGCTCGCCGTGCCAGAAGATCTCCAGCCGCTCGCCCTCGGTCACCTCACCGATGACCGTGGCGATGACGTCCCACTTCTCGCAGATCTCCAGGAAGCGGTCCACCTTGCCGGGCTCGACGACGGCGCACATCCGCTCCTGCGACTCGCTCATCAGGATCTCCTCGGGGGAGAGCGAGGAGTCGCGCAGCGGCACGGTGTCCAGTTCGACGCGCATGCCGCCGCTGCCGGCGCTGGCCAGCTCGGAGGTGGCGCAGGACAGGCCCGCGCCGCCGAGGTCCTGGATGCCGTCGACGAGCCGCTCCCGGAAGATCTCCAGGGTGCACTCGATGAGCAGCTTCTCCTGGAAGGGGTCGCCGACCTGGACGGCGGGGCGCTTGGCGGGACCTTCGGCGTCGAAGGTCTCGGAGGCGAGGACGGAGACGCCGCCGATGCCGTCGCCGCCGGTGCGCGCCCCGTAGAGGATGACCTTGTTGCCGGTGCCGGACGCCTTGGCGAGGTGGATGTCCTCGTGCTTCATGACGCCGACGCAGAGCGCGTTGACCAGCGGGTTTCCCTGGTAACAGGGGTCGAAGACGACTTCGCCGCCGATGTTGGGCAGGCCCAGGCAGTTGCCGTAGCCGCCGATGCCCGCCACGACGCCGGGCAGTACCCGCTTGGTGTCGGGGTGGTCGGCGGCGCCGAAGCGCAGCGGGTCCATGACGGCGACCGGACGGGCGCCCATGGCGAGGATGTCGCGGACGATGCCGCCGACGCCGGTGGCGGCGCCCTGGTAGGGCTCGATGAAGGAGGGGTGGTTGTGCGACTCGACCTTGAAGGTGACCGCGTATCCCTGGCCGACGTCGACGACGCCAGCGTTCTCCCCGATGCCGACGAGCATGGCGTCACTCTCGGGGGCCTTCTCGCCGAACTGCTTCAGGTGCACCTTGCTGCTCTTGTACGAGCAGTGCTCGGACCACATCACCGAGTACATGGCCAGTTCGGCGCCGGTCGGGCGGCGGCCGAGAATTTCCTGGATGCGCGCGTATTCGTCCGGCTTGAGGCCGAGCGCGGCCCACGGCTGGTCGGTGCCGGGGGTGTCTGCGGCGTGCTTGACGGTGTCGAGCGCGACGCGCGGGGTGGGAGTCATGCGGAGACCAGCCTCTTGAGTACCGAGGTGAAGAAGCCCAGCCCGTCGGTCGTCGGCCCGGTCAGGGTTTCGACGGCGTGTTCGGGGTGGGGCATGAGACCGACCACGTTCCCGGCCTCGTTGGTGATGCCCGCGATGTCGCGCCGGGAGCCGTTGGGGTTGCCGTCCAGGTAGCGGAAGACGACGCGGCCCTCGGACTCGAGGGCGTCGAGGGTGTACTCGTCTGCCACGTAGCCGCCCTCGCCGTTCTTCAGCGGGACGGTGATCTCCTGGCCAGGGGCGTAGTCGCCCGTCCAGGCGGTCTCCGCGTGCTCGACGCGGAGCTTCTGGTCGCGGCAGACGAAGTGGAGGTGGTCGTTGCGGGTCAGCGCGCCCGGCAGCAGATGCGATTCGCACAGCACCTGGAAGCCGTTGCAGATGCCGAGTACCGGCAGCCCGGCCCGGGCCTGCTCCAGCAGCCGCTCCATGACCGGCGAGAAGCGGGCGATGGCGCCGCAGCGCAGATAGTCGCCGTAGGAGAAGCCGCCCGGCAGCACGACCGCGTCCACCTGGTGCAGGTCCTTGTCGCGGTGCCACAGGGCGACCGGTTCGCCGCCCGCCAGCCGGATCGCGCGGCGCGCGTCGCTGTCGTCGAGTGAGCCGGGAAAGGTGACGACGCCGATGCGAGTACTCACGCCGGGGCTCCGTGTGTGGCGTTCTCCACCCGGACCGTGAAGTTCTCGATCACGGTGTTCGCGAGGAAGGTCTCGGCCAGTTCGTGAATACGGGCCAGCTTGTCGTCGGTGACGGGTTCCGCCACCTCCAGTTCGAAGCGCTTGCCCTGGCGGACGTCGGCGGCGATGTCCCCGAAGCCGAGACGCGGCAGTGCTCGCTGCACCGCCTGTCCCTGCGGATCGAGGATCTCCGGCTTCAGCATGACGTCGACTACGACGCGAGCCACAGGTACTCCCGGTGATGGTGGTGGTGCTTGAGCGCTGGTGCGCGCTGCGCGCGTGGTGCGAAGCGGCGTGTTCGCCAGCGTACCCGGCCCTCGATATCTACGCGCGTTGATATCGGTGGCGCACTGCCG